>JBFFRZ010000031.1:0-14960 GCA_041572715.1 Gammaproteobacteria bacterium | reverse complement strand
ATCTTTTTCGCTAAGCCAGTTACAATATTCTGCGGCCTCAATCCAGCTGACGGATGTCACCGGCAGGTTGCCTGGGGAGGGAGTTACCGGCGGCTTCCTGAAGCGGGAATACTGTTCTATCGTCACTTCGCGCACACCGACGTAAAACGGCTTCGTTAATACAATATCACGCTCAAACTCGTTTGCTCGCTGGCCCTTTTCATGTCGCGCTGCACCCATGCTGAATTCAGATGGCGTAAACAACTGCAACTCAATACCAACAGTGTTTTTATATCGTGGCTTTGCTTCGGCAAGTTTTGCCTGCTGCTCGTCCAGCAGCGTCACATTCACCTGCGTGGTTTTTTTACTCGATGGCATTACCGACCGGCTCACCGCCCGGTAACCTTTTTGCGACAGGGTAATATTCTGTTTCACCGCAAGCAGCGATAGGGTTAATGGTGTCTTGCCTTTCGGTTTTCCGTTCACGGCCACATCCGCCGACGGGCTCGAGTTAATCACTACCTTGCCCTTTTCTGCCCCCAGGTTGAAAGCGATTCTCTTTTTCTCGCCGGGCGCCAGGGTTAATGTGCGCGACTCGGAAAAATATCCATCCCTGAAATAGCTGATGGTGTTAGGCAGGGTTGAATCGACAGCGAGCGGGAATACCTGTTCCACCTTGAGTCCGTTGATGAGCAAGTCTCCACCGGCAGGTGCGAGATCGATATCCAGGTATGCCTTTTTTGGTTGCAACCGGTAATTGCGTAATACCTTCGGTGCACTGTTTGTCACTTCAACCTGGTCGACAATCATTTCAAAATCAGCTGATTCAATTTCGATGTTATACCTGCCACCAATGTACTGGCCATTAATCGGGGTGACCCCTTTTGTGACACCGTCTATTTTCACCGGCATGCCCTCCGGTATCGACAGGACCTCGATTTCTCCCTGCACGGGTTGTAAATCAATCGCCAGGTTTTTATGCTCTCCCCGGATCAGGTGGATATCGATGGTTTTTTTCTCGTGGTAGGGACTGTCTATTTCCAGCGAATAATCGCCCGGCATCAATTCGGTTTCCAGCACCTCGCTGATGTTAAGCAGTTTTCCATCCAGCAGCCATCGCACCGTTTCCCCCGGCGGGCGGGTTACTACTCGCAACCTGCCTGGCAACTCTGTCAACTCGACCCGCAGGAATCCACTCTTATCCGGTAATATTTCCACAACTGCGGAACGAAATCCGCTGGCAGCAACCGACAATGATGAACCGGACGTGAAGGTATAGACTTTTTTGCCAACCACAAAGCCTGCGCCGGTTAGCAGGTCAATCGATGCAATCGCGGATGCCTCCGCGGGAAGAACTTCAACCGTTGTCACTTTCATGACGCTGAACATAACGAACAACACCAGAAATACAGCAACCACGGAAATCATCAGCACGAGGTACAGGCGTCTTTGCCTGACCCGTGCGCGTTCCAGGTATTCGTTAAATTCGCTCATCACAAATCACTGCGACCCGGACATTATTTTGCCCGGCATTGAGCAAAACCCTGACCAGCTTCGACCTGAATCCGGGCCGCTTACCCTCAAACGTATACTGCCCAGGACGTAAACTGATACGTTTGTTCTCTGTTACGCCAACGTTCCCCACGCCACGGATACTGATATGGGTCTTGTTATCAGAGGCAATGATCACGTCAACCGGAACCTCGTATTCAGCGAGCAGTTGATTGAGTTTGGCGGCCTTGCTCGAAAGGGATCGACTCAAGTGTGATACCTCGCGGCTTTGCTGCAATGCATGTCTTGCTGCCGCTGCGACATTTGGCGAAGACAGGCGATGATGCCGCGACAGGTAATCTGCAAGCGCATCATCCAGCGCGATGATCTTTTTTGCATTGTCGATCTTGCCCAGCAGTTCGCCATGGTCAGGATGTGATTTCAATGCCTGCTGTAAGATTTGAAGCGCCTGTCTCCAGTCATCCCTGGCAATGGCCGCGTCTCCTTTTCGAATTGCGCTTACCAGGGAAAGCGATCGCGCTGTTTTCGCTATACGTTTACTTAAAATACGCGCTTCCCGGCGCCCCGGGAATATGGCTTGCGCGCTCGCCAGTGACGCATCGGCTTTGCGTAAATCATGATCCTCAACTGCCTTCAATCCCCGACTGATGTGAGAAGCATATTCAAGCTCAGCCAGTTGCTGTTCCAGTAGCGGGATTCTCTGGTTGGTCATGGCCCGGGCAGGATCCAGTACAGCAACCTGTTTCAGGGCTTCCAGTTCCTTGCGCACATTGTTTTCAGTTCTCGCGGTAGCCGCTACCCGCAACAGGCTGGTCACCTCCGGTAATACGTCAATTCTTGCTTTCAGGATCAGCGCATCGGGATCAGATGGTTTTAATGTCAACGCCTGATCAATTTTGAGTTCGGCCCTGTCGGCAGCTTGTTCATTAAAAAAAGTAAGGGCGTCAGTATAGGCATTCGCAAATCGCTGTTCCCGGTCTTTCAGGGTTGCTTCAGCGAGTGAACGTGCGCGGGCAAGTGTTTCAAGTGCATCAGCGTACTGTTCCTGTGCAAATAGCGATAACGCCTGCGCTTTCAGTGCAGGAATATCCGTGGCGACCTGCTGATTCCAGGCGGGCAGGTTGGCAGATGCCACTTGCGGTTCAATCTCAGATTCGAAGTGCTTTAACGCCCGCTTGAACTGCTCCCTGGATCTGCTTGCTTCTACCGGCGGGGCTGGCAACGAAACAGCGGCCGGCGCATTCACTGGTTGCTTAACCGCGGGCTTCAGAAAACTGACTACGACCAGCACAACAACACCCGCCATAATCGTGACCGTGGCCAACAGTATCGTCAGGAATCTTTCACGCTTTAATTTCTTGTCGGCTTGCGTAAGCGCTTCAGGCAGCATGCATTATCTCTCCTGGATCTGAACATCGGGGGTCGACTCAGCCAGGTAGATCTTCTTCAGAAAAGCCCGCCATTGATTGAACTGCTCACTGGCATTACCGGTAAGCTCGGTTGTTGACTCTTCAAATTCAACGACCCGGGGTTCCAGCTCAAGATTGATCGACTTGCCTAGTTCCGCAAGTGCGTTCTTGTGAAAATTTGCCTCTTCCCAGGTCTGTACGCTTTTACTCAACATCAGCCCGCCGCCGATGCCTGCTGCAACCGCAGCCGTAGTATTTAATGTACTGTAGTCGCCGTTGTCACTACTACCCGCATAGACTGCACCCGCTACCAGCAGCACACCCAGCACCGCCTGACCAATCGCTTTACCCCTGGCTTCACTGATCGCTTTCGCTTCCAGGTAACTGCCTTCCTGCCAGAGGTAATAGCTGTTGTCCATGTTACGGCTGAAGACTTCATAATGATTTTGCATGTTATCGATAAACAACTGGTCCCTTACCCGTACCGACCTGACGCGATGCAACATGGGATCATCTTCACTGGGCAGGCTCGCCAGTGTCACTTTACCCCGCCTGCTGAATGGCAGGAAGGAAAACTCATTGTTCATTTTAAGGTGTTGACCAAATGCATCATCGGAAAAGCTTGCGGCAAATCTGATTTCCGCCAACGCTTTCAGCCGCTCAAGCTCTTTGTCGCTCTGAGACTTCAGCTGTTCAACGATATAATTGGCGGCCTCAACAAATACCGGGTCATAGGCGTCTTTATTTTTGTTTCGCATGTTCTCGTAAAAGCCATGCTCGACCTCATGCGTAAACTTTTTCTCCAGCCATTTCTTCTCGGAGATATCGTAGACCTCTATATTTATCCCGACATCTTCACCGTTAGATTCGTCTATCCTTCCAAGCACGTATAAATCGCCGGTTGAAGTCCGGTCCGGAGTAACCCTGACCGCACCAAACGCGCCCGTATCCTGTAAAGCGACCTTTAATTTATAGGCAAACCGGTTGGCCTCAGCGCGGCGCAACTCCGTCCATATACCATTCTTTTCTGCCTGCTCCAGGTCCTCCGGAAGCCCGGGATCAAAAACCGGGACGATAACATCCAGCTTTGGCCGGGTATCGATTACTGCGGGTTTGGCATTCTGTGCCTGCTGTTTTTTAACCATCGAGGAGGAAAATGATGGGCCCACCGTAGGCTCTGATTCTTTCAACGAGCCAGACGTCGCCATGCAGCCTGACAGGAACATGGCCACTGAAAGCAGCACAACAATCATTGTACGTTGCATTACCTGTTTCATCTGTAGCGCCATATCAGGTCAGTTTCCAGTTCGCGGTATTCCCTTGTATTTCCGATATTCATCCCATAGTTTCTTCTTTATTTCAGGATCTGTCTCGTTTTCAGCAGCCTGTCTTATTTGCGCCTCCAGCACACTGTCGTTATCTGCCGGTGGTATATCGTCAGGCGTTTTGCCGCTGCCGGACCGGGTTCCGCTTCTGTACTTGCCGGCCTGCCCGTTGTTGGCATCCGGGTTTTTCCACGTGGAAGGCTTTGTGCCGGACAGGCCCTCCTGACTGGACACGGCTGAAGCAGCCGCGGGAGTGGAAGGACTACTGGTACGGGCTGAGTCGGTGCCGCTTAATTCCGAGCTTGCGGCTGCGGTGCCCGAGCCACCACCCATGGAGCCATCACCACCTGACCCGTCGCCACTCCCGACTGCGCCCGACGCGCCACCCGAAGTGTTCGTCAGGGATGACTGGCAGGCATCAAACTTGTTCAGGGATTCGAAAAATGCAGCGTCCATCGAGTTGATGAACTCCTCTCGTGTGAGTGTTTCATCAAACTTGTACTGTATATTGATCTCGGTGCAGTCATCGTATGTACTGATACTGTTCCCCGAAGATGTATTGCCTGATTCCTGGGAATACACAGGAACACCGTTCAACAAGGTAACCGCTAATATCAAATAACTACTTGAGATAAACCGGCATCTCAACGTCGTATCTCCTGTCTGGATTTTTGCGCAATCCTCATGCAGACCTTCCAGACTGCGTGAGCATCGCGATGCGATCATTCTACCCCAGTTTTAATAATCACCTAAACGCAGGGACCATATAACCGTGGACCTGAACAGGGCCGCGAAGTTCATACTTGCCCTGCTATCGATGGAGAGAAACGAGGCATCTGTCGAATGCATCAAACACGAGGTAATCGCATCGTGTTTACCGGGACTGATTAAAGCTAATACATTGAGCTTGTGGATGCGCAAAAACACATCCCCGGACTATCACCGGGACACCCGCCCCCGACAACTGCTATTGTTGCGGGAGCCTGTCCAACCAGCCAATCCTATGGAAACGCTGGTATCGTTGGCTCGGTTCCCTCGACCTCGGCCTCAGGGTGATGCTTCTTCACCAGGTCGGTAATTTCATCAACCTTGCTCTTTGCCACATCAACCATCAGCAACAGCTGCCCGTCTTCAATGGCTTGATGAAACCCATCGATCTGGGAGTTATCCAGGCTGATACCAATCATGCCGGAAACCCAGGCACCAAAGCCGGCACCAACCACACCCATACCCAGAATTGCACCGCCACCCAGCACCAGTCCGGCGGGTGGGAAGGTCATGGCGACCAGGCCAGCGACGACACCGGTAGCGCCACCAACAGCAATGCCTTTTTCTACCGCAGGGATGAAGTCACTTTCCTGCAGGAGATTGGCCTCAGGCAGGTGGGCGTCATGCAGGGCATGGTGATCTTTTGCTGCGATATGAATATGCCGTTCTTCAACGCGCGCCAGCAACAACTCATCAACAATTTGCGATGCGCTGTCTATCGTGGGAACCAGAAAATATAGTCTTCTCATGATGCTCTCCGTTATTATCTTGTTAGTTATTGCCTACAACGAATATAGCACGCGTAAAACAGCCTCCCCGCGGGCCATATCTACTTTTTACATTGCATATGACGCAAATCAATAAGCCCCGCTAATTCGCCGGGTACGGCAGACCAAACATCTCCAGCTCTTTCAGGTAGGGATGATACTCGGCAGCCTGCAGGATATTCTGTATGGCCAACGCCGGTTTGCCCTGAAAATAGCGGACCACACCTCGTCCTGCCATCGCGCCGAAATGCCTGGGCTCCAGTTCCAGTGCCCTTGCCACATCCTCAAGTGATTGCTCATAGGATTGCTGATGAAAATAAACCGTGGCCCTCTGGTTCCAGACCTCCGGATAATCAGGCTTCATGGCAATCACCTCATTGAGCACCTTCAGTGCACCGGCAAAGTCATAGGAACTACGCCTACGCATGGCGTCTCGCATCATGGCATCGATCTTTTCATCGCCGGACATCATCCATTGTTGCCAGATGGCATTTTCAGCCTCGCGTGCGGTCGCTTCATCCCTGGCATTCTTGAGTTTGATAAACAATTCATCGAGCACTTCCTGGCTCGCATGGGAAAACGAGGCCAGCAGTGGAACAAGACACAACGACAACAGGACCGATCGTCTGAATAGTGCGGGCACGATAAACACCGTAATTTATAAACAGTGACTCGAAAAAGCATAGCAGAGCTGGAAAGAAAAGCCTGCCGGGTTTGGTCAGGTAATGATCAAATCAGGGGGCTGATGGCACTCACCAACATTGTGCAGACAAATACCATGCTCGATGTCAGCAATACCGATTTGGGGTTGATCGAGTCATGCAGACTGAACACTGCGGCCACTGCCGACAAGGAAATAAATACGGCAGCGCAGGATGCACACCCTGCCAGCCATAGTGCCGCCGTGAAAGAAACAACCGCAATCAGTAACAACAGCAATACTGTGTTACAAGTGGTGACTTTCCCGTAGCGCACGGCAAAGGTTCGTTTCCCGGCCTCAGCATCGGTTTCAATCTGAGGTGGTTGATGAGAAAGCAGCAACGCCATCGCCAGGCTGGCAAACGTGACCATGCCGGCAATACCGGGCGGTGTTAACTCACCGGTACCAACAAGATACAGACAGCCAAATACACCCGGGCCGTAACACAAGCCGGTTACCCATTCCCCGAGGACGGTATAGGACAACGGTTTCTTACCAGCGTTATAAAGATATCCGAGCAATATCATGGGTACGGCAACCAGCAAAATCCAGTACTGGCCAGACCAGTAAAGAACCAGCAACCCGAGCGCCATGCCAACAACAGCACTGATCATACCCTGCAGGAAAACCGGCCGGGTATTACCCGCAAACACCCTGACCCAGGAGTCAAACTTGTGGGTATCTGCGCCGAGTTGCCAGTCGCTGACGTCGTTAAACAGGTTGATCGCATGCTGCAACAAAACCACGGCGAGCGTCGCAATCGCAACACCTTCCACCCACGCGTGGTTTTCTGCGAGCAGAAGTACGCCAAACAGCGGCAGCACTGAAATCAGGTAGATGGCGGGGTTCAGGGCTTGCCACCACCTGGGCTGCATGGTCAATGCATTTTCTTCGGCCTGTCCGGCCGGAGGATAAGTCATCAGGCGCTGGCGGCTACACCAGTTCCCTGACGGTAATCGGAGAGTGCCGCATGAAACCATTCGGCATGCTGACGTTCAGAATCGATGACCCGCTGGTATACCTCGGCGGATTTGCTATCGCCTTTTTCCAACGCCTGGTCACGGAAACGCGGGTAGATGTCCTGGTATTCACGTTCCTCAACCCGAATGGCTACTGCCAGCGCTTTTTCCAGAACGCCCTCCGGATTCATGTCAAACAGTTCATCACAGTTTTCCCTGATTTGTTCCAGTACCTCGATGGCGCGCCCGGTATCATCACCGCGCTTCGGCGTACCCATGTCGGAGTATAATTCTCTTAACCAGTGTGCGTGCAACCCCTCTTCACCGGCAACCTTGGCAAAGATACGTGCGATGTCAGGACGATCAACCTTCTTGGCCCAGCGCGCAAACTCCGGGTACATGATCTTGTTCTCATATTCCTCTACATCAACGAAGGATGCCGCAGTTTCTTCGAGGCTATCCGCCTGCTGTGCAGCCGCAAAACAGCCAAAGATCATTTCTTCGGTAATTTCAGGTTTTTCCATTGGTATCTCTCCGTTATTGATTATAGATTCAGTGATCAATATACCCGCTTCAAGGCAAAATATACTTTAGTGAACGTCGTTCTCAAAACTTTGCTGACCGGATTACGTTCCGTGGTGCATTGTCACTCGGCCTCTTCATAAAGCTCGGCCAGAATCCTGTCCGCACCCCGTCCCAGCAAATCTTCAGCCAGCGCACGACCCAAGGATTCAGCCTCCTCCACCGAGCCATGAATCTCACCCCGGATCAGCCGATGTCCATCCGGGCTGGCAACCAGGCCGCGCAGCCATAACTTGTTTCCTTCCAACTCGGCGTAACCACCGATCGGTACCTGGCAGCCGCCCTCGAGGCGATGGTTGAATGCGCGCTCTGCCCTTACCCGTATGCTGGTCGGCTCATCATTCAAACAGGCAAGCAGCTGCATGGTCTCCTCATCATCTTCGCGACACTCGATACCCACCGCACCCTGGCCGACAGCAGGGAGGATGAGTTCGGGCTGAATCCGGTTCCGTATCCGGTCTTCCAGCTGGAGTCGGATCAATCCGGCCGAGGCCAGAATAATGGCATCAAAGTCACCGTGATCCAGTTTCGACAAGCGAGTCTGCACGTTGCCGCGCAGACTCAATATCTGCAGGTCAGGACGTAATGCCAGTATCTGGCTGGAACGCCGCAAGCTCGATGTACCCACGCAGGCCCCCTCAGGCAGGTCATCGATCGAATCGTAATGGTGGGAAACAAAGGCATCCAGCGGCACCTCACGCTCACAGATGACCGGTAGTGTAAAACCCTTCGGCAGGTCCATCGGCACATCTTTCATTGAATGCACGGCAATATCAGCCTCGCCCTCCAGCATGCCCTGCTCCAGCTCTTTGATGAACAGGCCCTTGCCACCAATCTTGGCCAGCGGCGTGTCGAGAATCTTGTCTCCCTGGGTCAGCATCGTCACCAACTCAACCTGCAGGCCTTTATGCTCGGCCATCAGCCGATCGCGTACAAAGTTGGCCTGCCACAGCGCGAGTGGTGATTTACGTGTTGCGATTTTCAATAATTGACTACTCATATCCCCAAATGTTTATCTAGATTGACGCCCGGAACATTTATCCGGCGCGCAAAGATTCGATCACTGGCCGGGTATCCGGCCTGGTTCCACGCCACAGGTAAAAAGATTCTGCTGCCTGCCCGACCAGCATACCCAAGCCATCGACTGCGAGTTCAGCCCCCTGTGCTTTCGCCCACTGCTTAAAGGGCAGGGAACCATCACCATACATCATGTCATACGCCATAGCGGAATCGGCAAACAGCCCGGGTGGCAGTGGTGCCACCTTGCTCTGCAGGCCGAGCGAGGTGCCGTTGATGACGATATCAAACTGACGTCCCCGTAGCTCTTCGAAATCACAGACCTCAAGCGGAAAGTCTCCACTAAACAGCTCCTGTAATACGACCGCCCTGTCACGGGTCCGGTTGACCAGTGTAATACTCTTTGGCTGCTCATCGATCAGCGGTTTCAGTACACCCCTGACCGCGCCCCCGGCACCGACAATCAAGATTCGCTTGCCGCCAATATCGCGTTGATGATTGAGCCTGATGTCAGCGACCAGCCCTGCTCCATCAGTATTATCGGCATAAATACTGCCGTCCTTCCTGAATAACAGCGTATTTGCCGCTCCGGCCTTGCCTGCGCGGGGGCTCAGCTCATCGGCAATGGCACAGGCAGACTCCTTGAATGGCACTGTCACATTGATGCCGGTGATACCTTCGTCCTGCATGGCCTTTATGGCAGACTCGAAAGCACCGGCTCCGGTATCAATCAGGCGTCGCCCGTACTCAATGGGCTGGCCGGTCTGCTCGGCAAACTGAGCATGGATTACCGGCGACAGGCTGTGTTCAATCGGATTACCAACAACCAGGTAACGATCTATCATCGTACAAGGCCAGCCTCTACCTGGTCACGGGTATTTTTGTCGGTCAATATTTCAATCAGCTGCAGCGCAAAGTCCATTGCAGTTCCAGGGCCCCTCGAGGTCACGACCTTGCCGTCCTGTACCACGCGCTGCCCGGTATCCAGGCCAGGCAGATCGCCAGCCTGTATGACGCCCGGATAGCAGGTTGCCTGCTTGCCATCCAGCAGGCCTGCACTCTTTAACACCTTGGGCGCAGCACAGATGGCCGCGGTGAACTTTTCACTATTCGCCATCCTGATGAGCAGCTGCCGTATGCGGTCATCGGCATCGAGGCGGTCGGAACCAGGTCCACCGCCAGGCAGAACCACCATCTCATAATCATCCTGCAAGGCCTCATCCAGGGTTTTGTCCGCCATCAGCACCACTCCCCGACTGGCCGTGACCGGACCTGCCTCAAGCCCGGCTGTAACTACCGTGATATTGGCCCGACGCAGCAGATCAATCACCGTCACTGCCTCGAGTTCTTCGCAACCCTCCGCAAGGGGAACCAGTACCTTTGCCATGTTCATCCTCCCGCCACCTTTAGCAACTGCTGTTGTCGTTGTGCAATTAACCGGCTAACCGGCACCAGTTCAATACCATGTTGCGCCAGTCGATGCATGTTCGCCTTGAGATAGCTGATCGTTTCTTCGTGAGGATGTGCGATCGCTAACGCAGAGCCGGTGCTTTTCGCCTTGTCGATCAGCAAACCAAACTGTTCCGCAATCTTGCCCGGCGCATAGTCCAGAAAAACGTCCCTGCGGGTCGCCGGCAGACCAAACTTTCTGGCTACTTCCAGCGCCACCGTGTGATGCGTGGTACGGCTATCAATAAATGCCATACCACGATGATAGGAAAGTTCCTGCATCAACCAGCGCATACGCTGGTAATCGGCGGTCAAGCTTGATCCTTGATGATTGTTCACCGCAATGATGCCGGGTACGGCTGCCAGGTTGGCTTGAAGCGTGCGTACAAAAGTAATCCAGTTCATGTCACTGGTCAGGGTGCCGGGTGACATAGCTCCGTTTGAACCTTTCGACTCCATGGGCAAATGCAGCATAATTTCAAAACCGGCATCCCTGGCCGCGTTAAGTATCCGCTTTGCACCCGGTGCATTTGGCAGTATGGAAAAAGCCACCGGGCCGGATAACGTCAAAGCATACTGGTCCTGTTCCAGCCGATAACCCATGTCATCAATGATGATCGAGACGATCGGCCTGGCTGTTTCTGCGGCCGGCAGTGGGAAGCTACATATCAGTATGCATACCCATACAAACAGACGCATTTACTTGCTCATCCGGCTGTTAATAATGACCAGTGATTTCAGCAGGTTTAATGCCTCGAACAGGTGATAGTCACTCTCGGCCAGGGAGCCCTGACTTTTGGGGCTGGCTTCTTTTTCGGCCTTGGAATCTTCGGTATTTTTCAGGTGCCCGGACAGTTGTGATTCGTTGACGCGCAACCCTTCCTCGCTCTTGCTGCGGGATATACTCAGGGACTGCAGTTCGATGTCTGGCTTGATACCTTTCGCCTGGATCGAGTTACCCGAAGGCGTGTAGTAACGCGCAGTAGTCAGTTTGATCGCATCGCCATTGGTCATTGGCAAAATGGTCTGCACCGAGCCTTTGCCAAAGGTTTTTTCACCGACAATAATGGCACGTTTGTGATCCTGTAATGCGCCCGCCACAATTTCGGAGGCCGAGGCCGAGCCACCATTAACCAGCACGACCATGGGTGCGCCTTCGATCATGTCGCCAGGCTTGGCATGATACTTTGATGCGGAATCAGTACTACGTCCCTCGGTGTATACAATCAGGCCTTCCTGCAGAAAGATATCTGAAACACTAACCGCACCACTCAGCACGCCACCGGGATTATTCCGCAAGTCCAGCACGGCGCCCTTGATCGACTCCGGGCTGTCTTTTCGCAGGTTCGCTATCGCATCACGCAAAAGCTCGGCGGTATGGGACTGGAACTGGGTAACCCTTAGGTAGTAATAGCCCGGTTCCAGTATTCTGGCTTTAACACTTTTTACCTTGATGATGGCGCGAATGATCGTGATTTTAAGCGGTTTCTCCTCGCCCTCACGCACAATGGTCAATACGATAGGATCGCCCGGTTTACCCCGCATAATATTGACCGCCTCATCCAGACTCATGCCCTTGACCGGCTTGTCGTCCAGCCGAATGATCACATCCCCGGATTTGACACCCGCGCGCTCAGCCGGCGTGTCATCAATGGGCGCGATCACCTTGACAAAACCGTCTTCCAGTCCCACCTCAATGCCCAGCCCGCCAAATTCACCGGTCGTGCCTTCATGCAGGTCCTTGTATTCATCTGCATCGAGGTAAGTCGAGTGCGGGTCCAGGCCGGACAGCATGCCCCGAATAGCGCTCTTCATCAGTGACTTGTCTTCTACCGGCTCTACATAATCTTTTTTCACCCGGGCAAAGATATCGGCGAAAGTGCGTACCTCATCAAACGGGATAGTAAGCTCTTGCTCTTTTGCCGTTTCCTGCCCGTTTTCCGCTGCATCTGTATTTTCCTGGGCGTACAGTGCTGTCGCGACCAGCAGCGTCAAACCCAGGGCAAGGCTGCTTGCGCGCAGAGCGGATTTACTAACCTGATTTTGCAACATGTCTTTTTAATCCGTAGATATATATAAAGGTAGTGTGCGGCCTCAACGATTAACCGCTAACGGGTGGTTTTCCTTTTGCACACCACTTAATCGGGTCGACCGGTTTACCATCATGCCTGATTTCAAAGTATAAGCCAGTGCGGTGCTGACCGCCCGAGTCGCCAACGCTGGCAATCACCTCGCCCGACTCTACCCACTCACCGGTATCCTTGTAAACACTTTCGTTGTGTCCATACAGGCTCATATAACCATCACCATGATCCATGATGAGCAGTAGCCCGTAACCCCTGAGCCAGTCAGAAAATGCGACCCTGCCACGCGCAACCGCGGTGACCTCGGCGCCGCGCTCGGCACCAATAATCACCCCTGACCAGCGCTTGCCGCTATCCCCACGCACGCTGCCAAACTGCGTCGTAAGTTCACCATGACTGGGCCAGGGTAACGCGCCCTTCAGCTGTTTGAATGACTTCACGCTGGCAACAGAACCCGGGATATCACTGAGCAGATCTGTCAGTGATTTCAGGATCTTCTTTAATGATCGTTCATCCTTGCGCAGCTGGCTTAGATGGCGCCCTTCGGTGTCAATGTTTTTACGAATATCATCAAGCGCCAGCTGTTTTTGCTGACGTATGGTTTCCAGGCGCGCCAGCTCTTCTTCCTGCTTGTGCTTCAAGCGCGCGAGGGTACTGGACTGCAGGGCCAGCGCATGCTGCGCCTTTTCAAGCTCTGCCAGACGAAACTCTACCCGTTCGATCTGTTCCACCCGCTGCCTGCTGAAGTACTCATGATAGGTCATCATGCGCGAGAACAGCGCTGGATCTTCCTGGTTCAGGATCAGCCTGAGATCACCATAGCGGTCCATGCGGTAGATATGGCGCAGTAATTCCCCCAGCCGCAACTGCTCCACCTCCAGCGCCTTCTGCCGGCTTATCTTGACCTGCTGCAGTTCGCGCCAGCGAGTTTCCTGTAACTGGTAGTCATTGCGAATAATGTGCAGACGGCGACCGATATAACTGATCTCTTTTTCAGCCTGCATCAGATCATCCTGGATCCCGCGCTTTTCGCTTTTGGCCTGCTGTATTGTTTCCTGCTTTTGTTCTATCTGCGATTGTATCGCCTCAAGCTGCTGTTTCTTTTCAGTGGCAACCTGTGCTACCAGGCAGGTCGGTAACAGCAGTGCAGGCAATAGAAGCAGCAGACGATAGTTCACTGCGAAATAATCTGCTTACTCTTGCGTAAACTCAAGCAATGGTCGGCCAGTCATTTCTTCAGGCTGTGGCAGCCCCATCATGGCGAGCAGCGTTGGCGCAAGATCCGACAACACGCCATTTTCCTGCAATTTTGCAGGGCGTCCGACATAGATCAGGGGAACCGGGTTGGTGGTATGCGCGGTATGTCGCTGCCCTGTTTGAACATCAAACAACAGTTCCGCATTGCCATGGTCCGCTGTAATGAGTGCTTCGCCACCGGCTGCGACCAGTGCTTCAATAACTCGTTTGAGGCAGTGGTCAATGGTTTCTACCGTGATAATCACGGCGTCCTGGTTACCGGTATGGCCAACCATGTCTGTATTGGCAAAGTTACAGACAATCAGATCATGCTTACCGGATTCGATAGCCTCAACGAAATGATCGGTCACCTTATCTGCACTCATTTCCGGGTGCAGATCGTAGGTCGATACATCGGGTGATGGCACAAGGATGCGGTCCTCCCCCTCAAACGCCTTGTCGACCCCGCCGTTAAAGAAAAACGTGACATGCGCGTATTTCTCTGTCTCTGCCAGGCGTAACTGGCGCAAACCCTTGTTTGCCACATATTCACCCAGTACGTTTTCCAGCCGTTCCGGTGGAAAGGCGGTCGGGATATTCAACGAGGCATCGTATTCCGTAAGGCTAACCAGGCCGCTGATACTGACCCGCTCGCCTCGATCGAATGCGTCAAACTCATCATCGACTATTGCACGCGCAAGCTGGCGTGCACGGTCTGCCCTGAAGTTCATAAAATACAGCGCATCCCCTTCATTGACTTTTACCGGGTCACCAATGGACGTGGCATGAATGAATTCGTCACTTTCTTCGCGCTCGTATGATTCATTGATGGCGCTGATGGCATCAGCAGATTGATACTGCGATTTGCCATGAAAAATCAGGTCGTAAGCCATCTTTACACGGTCCCAGCGTTTATCACGATCCATCGCATAATAGCGACCAATGATCGATGCAAAACGCCCTACGCCGAGCTTGTCGAATACGGTCTGCATCCTTTTTACCGACGCCAGCGCACTTTGCGGCGGGGTATCACGACCATCGGTAAAGGCATGTAGATAGATATGCTTTGCACCACGTTGTGCAGCCATCTTCACCATGGCATGCAAATGCGTATCGTAGCTGTGAACGCCGCCGTCAGATAGCAAACCGAACACGTGCACCGCCGCGCCTTTT
>JBFFRZ010000030.1:0-15052 GCA_041572715.1 Gammaproteobacteria bacterium | reverse complement strand
GCTACCCTTGTCAAACCTGCCCTTGACCCAGTCAAGGTCCAGATCCCAGACCCTCGCCCAGTGCGCCCAGGAACCGGGCGCGAGCCCGTAATATCCGGGTAAGGTATTAGCCAGTACACCAAGGTCAGTTGCACCCTGTACGTTGTCATGACCGCGGAAGATATTGGCACCACCGCCTGATACACCGATATTACCGAGCGCCAGCTGGAAGGCACAGTATGCACGTGTGTTGTTGTTACCAATGGTGTGCTGCGTACCGCCCATACACCAGATGAATGTACCCGGGCGGTTGTCGGCCATGGCCTTGGCTGCTGCGTGCACTTGCTCTTCCGGAACACCGGTAACTTTCTCTACCTCATCCGGTGTCCACTTGGCGACTTCCTGCTTGACTTCATCCAGTCCGTAAACACGCTGGCGAATATATTCCTTGTCTTCCCAGCCATTTTCGAAGATGTGCCACAGCATGCCCCAGATGATCGGCACGTCGGTACCGGGACGAATGCGCAGGAAATGATTTGCATGTGCCGCTGTCCTGGTAAAGCGAGGATCAATCACGATAATTGGTGCATTGTTTTCCTCTTTTGCCTTGAAGATGTGCTGCAAGGCTACCGGGTGTGCTTCAGTCGGGTTGGAGCCGATCAGCAGGATGGCCTTAGAGTTGTGTATATCGTTATAGGAGTTGGTCATGGCTCCATAACCCCAGGTGTTAGCGACACCTGCTACAGTCGTGGAGTGACAGATACGCGCCTGGTGGTCGACATTATTCGTACCCCACATGGCCGCCATCTTGCGGAACAGGTAAGCCTGTTCGTTGTTATGCTTGGCTGATCCCAACCAGTAAACCGAGTCCGGGCCTGATTTCTGCCTGATCTCCATCATCTTGTCGCCAATTTCATTGATGGCCTGATCCCAGGAAACCTTCTTCCACTTGCCATTGACCAGTTTGGTTGGATACTTCAGGCGTCGTTCACCATGGCCATGCTCACGTACCGATGCCCCTTTTGCACAATGGGCACCACGATTAAACGGGTGATCAAAGGCCGGCTCCTGGCCGGTCCATACACCGTTGCGCACCTCGGCAATGACGCCACAGCCCACGGAACAGTGGGTGCAGACACTCTTCACTTGTTTACTGACACCGCCCTTCTGTTCAGTGGCAGCGGTGGCTTTTTTCATCATGCCTGTCGACAGGCCTGAGACCAGTGCCGCACCGCCGGCAACCAGTCCTGAATTCCTTAAAAACTCACGTCGTGTGATTCCGTTCCCTGTTTTTGATACGACCGTATTCAGTGGAACTTGTATTTCGTCAGATTTACCAGTTTCAACGTGGCTCGATTTTTTAATCAGTTTCATGGTTCTTCTCTCTAGTATTCGTACGCCATCTTCAAATTGACTCAGCAGCCTGGGCTGACATGAACCGGTTATTCTGCGGCAGACTTGTAATAGTCCAGGACGTGCCTGGTCAATCGGTATCCTTTCTCTGCCTGCTTCTCAGCAACTTCGGCTTCACCGTTAGCTGCCAGCGCAACCGAAGGTATGCTGCTGGCTACAGCGACGCCGGCCCCTGCAATGGCACCACCACGTAGAAAATCCCGGCGGCCTTTCATTGTTTCCTGTTTTTTGTCCTTCATTGTAAGAATCTCCTGTACCCGTCATGGATTGCTGTAACTGTCAATCAAACTCTCATTGTTAAAAACTGCTGTTCAAAATCAATAAATGCCGAACCCAGCCTTCCTACCGAGCGGTAAAAAACCGCGGAAGATGCGTTCGTCATATCCTCAAAAAACTTGCCCGCCCAGGGGCTTATATGCGTTTCGAAAAATTGCTGCTGCACGCCTATTCCGGCGGTAGCAGGATCCTGTGCCCCTTCGTCTATGATGAGCGACATAACCTCTGCCAGCGCCGCAAAATGGTCTTCTGGTTCGGAAATTTCCTCGTTACGCTCGTAACCCATTCTTGACAGGTCGTCGCGCAAAGTAGCCAACGGCTTTTCCATCAGGAATCCTGTCAGGTACCACGAGCCAAATGGAACAAGCTCACCTCGTCCAAGCCCGATGAACAATGCATGAAATTCGTCATCAATTGTCTCAACCTCACAGTGCTGGGCGGCCAAACCGAGCATCTGCAGTGCCACCGATAGTTCATCGTTACCGTTTTCGATCTCACCTAGCGACTTCACATGATCCAGCATGACCTGATCCGGTGATGATCTGAGTAGTGAAGCCAGCAAACGGTAAGCTCCGGCCCTGTATTGCTGATTTTCATCAGCAGCAGATGCATCCCAGTGGGATGGCGCCGGCACAGACGACTGGTCTAGTGCTACGGATGCCGGTGATGTCATTGATTGTCCTTTGTCATACTTATTCATGAATGCAATCCTCGTACCAGCGTTATCGGGAGATTAATCACCAAAAATAACCAATTTAACCAGTTGATAACCCCAAAAAGTTTCAATTTGCCAGGTGAGTGGCACTTCTTCGACTAGTGCTGCTTGAGCGGGTCATCTTGTCCCGTTCTGCCCATGGGCGGCTGCATGGCTTCTTCATCCTGAACGACATCGAATACCCGGCAGTCCTCACACATTTGCAGGCGTCGTAGCGCCCTTTCCGACTGGTACATCCAGTGACCACCCAGCTTGGCCGTGACGCTATTGATGATGGACTGGGTAGCAAACGGTTTGCCGCATGAGACACATAAAAACGGCTCCTCCTCGTTAAGTGTAACCAGCGCCTGGCGCTGTTCCCTGTCGGTCAGGAACCTTGCCTGCAGGTCGATAGCCAGCTCGGGACAGGCTGAGCTGCAAAGCCCGCACTGCACACAGTTTGCTTCAATAAACTGCAAGCGGGGGGCATCATTGCCCGCCATGATTGCCTTTGCCGGACAAACCGAAGTACAGCCCATGCACAATGTACACTTCTCGCTATCCACTCGAATGGCGCCGAAGGGCGATCCGGGAGGCAGCTTTATTTCCGCGGTAATCTGCCCGGCCATATCGACCAGGTGATCAAGCGCCAGGTACATTGTCTGGCGTTTATTATTCAGACCAGCGTGGCCCGCTGCGGCAATATCCGGCATGGCAGGTTTATCCAGCGTAAGTTCATCGGCACCAATCATGCTGACGACCCCGTCTTTGTATCCCATGCCCTGTAGCAGGGTCTGCGCAATCTCCAGCTGTGCACTGATTGCAACCACTACTGAAGCCGGTACCGAGCCGCCATTAACCAGCCTGACTGAGCGGGCGCCATAAGCCAGCGTTGACAGCCAGACATCCATACCGGCACTGGCGAGCTCTTCCAGCACCACGGGCAGAAAATTGTCTGGCCACTCCCCTATCAGCTCATTATCAGCATCCGAAATAAAGCAGACGACGGCATCCGCACCGCCTGTTTCCCGGTAACGGTTCAACATCAATCGCATCCGGTTTAACAGGCTGGCCGCGTCGGGGTAGACGTAGCGTATTGCGCCGGTCGGGCATACCGTTGCACATACCCCACCACCCTGGCAAAGGAAAGGATCCACCTCGATGGATTCTGCCAAAGAGGTAATCGCATTGGTCGGACAGCTGTCAATACAGCGGCTGCAGGCCTGCTGCCCGGAACGTCCATGAGCGCAGATTTCCGCGTTGTAATCGAAATAGCGTGGCTTTTCGAAAGTACCGACGAGTTCTGCCAACTGGTTCAGTGCGTTCAGCATGCTCAGCTCGTTGGCGCTGTCTGCCAGCAGATATCCCGGCGGCTTGATCTCTGCCTCCAGTATCGGTTTACTCTCAAGATCAAGAATCAGGTCAGCTTCAACAAGTTCGTAATTATGTTTACCCTGCTCACCCAGTTCGATCATGAACTTTCCCAGGTAACCGGAAACCTGGAGCGGACGTCCGCCGACAGGTATCACGCTGGCGCCCGGCTCCAATTCGCCGCCGGTTAACAGCACTTCAGGTCGCAAGCCTTTTTCCGCCAGCCTTGGCGCAAATTCAATTGCTTCCTCCCCACCGATAATGATCACCCGGCCACGAGACTGGTACTCAATCAATCCCGAGGGGGTGACTGCATACTCTGACGCTGCAGACAACGCCTCGTCCCTGGCTTTGGCATTTACTTCACCCATACCGCTTACCCGTTTTCAATGTCGTCATCCGGTAAATCCTCCTCCTGTGGCTGCGTAGCGCCCTGCTGTTGTTCGTTTAACGCCACATCATTCAACTCTTGTTGCAGGTCTGCCTGGTCTGTTGTCTGATCCACCAGAAGCTGCTCGTCTTGCGTTGCTTCGCTGTCGATCTGCCCGGCTGTTTCATCCTCCTGCCCATCTTCCGTTTGCGCGAGTTCCGTCTTTTTACGGGCCTCCATCTCTACCTGGTGTTTCATGTCCGCGGTAATGATGTCCCCCAGTTTCTCAAAGGTCGTGAAATCCTCGTCGTAGTCATCCATGCCGTCACAAACATTGAATGTGGCACCGTGGAAAAGTTTTCTCAGTGCTATTCGTCTGAGGGATTCACTAACCTTCGGTGACATAAAGCCGCTGTAGTCAGAATCTTCCGTGAGTGATTCGACAGGCGGCATGTCCGCATCGGTAGGCAGGCTGGCCTCCTGCTCCTTTTTCAGCCTATCTTCTTCCGCAGCCTGCATTAACTGGCGCTGTTCTTCCTGCACCGCCAGCTTGCGTCGCGTCCATCGCGATACCGGTGCTTGCGCCTGGCTTTCTGTTATGTCATCAGTTTGATGATCGGTATTATTGGTTGTTTTCATCAAGATGAGCGTTCCTGCTCCTTCCAGTCCTTGCGTTTACGTTTGATACGTTTTTCAGGCGCATAGTTGACCAGCACAAATGCCTCGGTCCAGCGGTAGAGCTCCGGCGGGATATCGACACCAAAGATGTCATCTTCTCCCTCGAGGTAGGCATGAGCCTCATCAAAACTCAAGGTTACCAGGAACGGGTCGGGTGGCTCATCATCGCCATCCACATGCGCGACCACGTAGCATCGCGGTTCGGGTGACATCAGGTTGTGATAATAGCTTTCACATTCATCCTTATATAAGGCCACCCTAAGACCGTTACAGATATACTGCGCGATATCGCCATCCACGTGGATCTGCCTGGGTTTTTCATTGACCGCATCGGTGCGACTACCTACCGCGACTCCTGTGATTTGCCAGACGGTACTGATCCAACTGGATTTTGCCGGCCGGCTCTCCAGTATGACCGACACCGGGAAATTTTCCGGCAGCTGATCCCCAAGGTCAGGGCTTGCAGCCTGAGGCTGTTCTTGCTCGCTATCTGGCTGTTCTGGTTTTTGCAATTACGTATCCTGTTTTCACCGGCCAAACCTGTTCAATGCAACATGTGTACCATTGCTGATGACACGCTTAAAAAGCCTGAAACAGTGGATCTGAAAATAATGACAAAAAGTCATGTTGCAGAATATGAGGCAAAATGTCCCACAATTGGATAATACCCGCGTCAATTCGTCTCAGTTAATGACGACACCAAGATCGCCTGAAGGCTGTGAAACTGGCGTATTCAACAAATGGCGCCCGGGGATCGTTCAGGAACACTTCTTGCAGAGATAACCTGACGCACTCATCCATCAGGCAGAACCTGAATGACTGAATTAACTACCGCACCAGCACCAGAAACTAATGCTAACGCCCATCCACTGACTGATAAATTCGGTCGCCAGGTGACGTATTTACGGATTTCAGTTACTGATCGCTGTGACCTGCGGTGTGTCTACTGCATGGCGGAAGACATGGAATTCCTGCCGAAAAATCAGCTGCTCACGCTGGAAGAAATCGTCCAGATCGGCTCTGCATTCAGCGCCCTTGGCGTCCACAAAATTCGCATTACCGGTGGTGAGCCACTCACCCGCAGGAATGTTCTCAAGGTGTTCAATGAGCTTGGCGGGCTTGAGACGATCAAGGACCTTACCCTGACGACCAATGGTACCCGCCTGTCCTTGTTTGCCGCTGACCTGAAACAGGCAGGGGTTACCCGCATCAATATCAGTCTGGATACTTTAAAACCTGATCGGTTTACCCAGTTGACCCGGGTCGGTGATCTTTCAAAAACCCTGGCCGGCATAGACGCCGCGCTCGAACAGGGCTTCAAACGAATCAAGCTCAATGCAGTGATCCTGAAAAACAGGAACCATGATGAATGCATTGACCTGGTCCGTTTCGCCGTCGACCGTAACATCGACATCAGTTTCATCGAAGAAATGCCGTTGGGGATAGTCGATGATCATGACCGTGCGGAAGTATTTTTCTCCAGTGAAGAGATCCGTCAGGAATTGTCGAAATCTTTTGAACTACATGCCAGCACCGAGTGCACCGGAGGCCCATCACGCTACTACCATGTCGCCGGAACCGATAGTCGCGTCGGGTTCATCTCCCCGCATAGTCACAATTTCTGCTCAACCTGTAACCGTGTGCGCCTGACCGCGCAGGGACGCCTGCTGCTTTGCCTGGGACAGGAACATTCGGTCGATCTGCGCCGGGTCATCCGGGCAAACCCCGGGGATAGTGAAGCGCTGCAGCAGGCCATTGTGGATTCGATGTCGATCAAACCAGAAGGACACGACTTCAATCTGCAGGGCCAGCCTGTAATTCTCCGGCACATGAACACCACCGGCGGTTAGTGCGACAAGCACGCGCAAGATGACTGGCAAGCAAATCTATAAACCGGAAATGACACAGGCAGGCGCTGATGCCTCCATCACGGTCGCCATCACCGATGAATACGGGCTTACGCGTGAATCGCATATTGCTGCCGAGCGTGCCCTGACCCTTTACATTGACAAGCGTGAAGTGGTCACGCTGATGACGATAGGCACCGAGCCTGAGTTGCTGATACTGGGCTGGTTGCGCAACCAGCGGTTTATCAATGACATCAGTGATATCAAGGCGATACAGGTAGACTGGGAAACCGATTCTGCAGTCGTCACGACCTTTGAGGGAATCGAGAACCTCGACGAACGCATGAACAAACGCACTGTGACCACCGGCTGTGGACAGGGCACCGTATTTGGCAACCTGATGGACAGCCTCGACAGCATCAATCTGCCCAGGGTCCAGTTATTGCAGTCCGATATCTACGCCACCCTGCATTCACTCTCCGAATATAACGAGGTCTACCGTCGTGCCGGTGCGGTTCATGGTTGCGCCCTGTGCCATGGCACCAGGGTCACGAACTTCATAGAAGACGTTGGCAGACACAATGCCGTTGACGCGATTGCCGGCTACATGTGGCTGCACGGGATTCAGGGCAATGACAAACTATTCTACACCACCGGCCGCCTGACCTCGGAAATGGTCATCAAGGTCGCACAGATGGGCATTCCGATACTGTTATCGCGGTCTGGTGTTACCCAGATGGGTCTGGAGCTGGCACAAAAGCTCGGCGTCATACTGGTCGCGCGCGCCAAGGGCAAACATTTTCTTGTCTATAACGGGGTCGAAAGGATCACGCTGGATGATGTACCGCAATCACAGCTTCCGCGGAGATCTTCCCCCAGAACACAACATACCAAGCATTAGAGGTTCATTATGTCGAGAGTCATGTCAGAGACCAACACTGCCTTTATGAGTGCCCACCAGGCATCTGACTATCTGCAACTGAACGAAAAGAAAATCTATGCGTTGGTCAAGGAAGGAAAAATCCCCGCAACCAAGATAACTGGCAAGTGGATGTTTCCACGTGAACTTATCGACCAGTGGATACTGGATTCTGCCCATGGCGGCGTGATGACCGACCGGCTGATTGTCTCGGGCAGCGATGACCCGCTGCTATACCGGGTCATTACCGAGTTTGCCCAGCAAACTGGTGCGCACGCTCTCATCAGTTACACGCCAACCGGCACCCGCCTGGGGCTCGACCTGCTACAATCACATCGTGTCGACGCCTGCTGTATTCACTGGGGCCCCAATGAAGAAAGCGATACTCGACACCCCGCCCTCATCAGGCAGTACAGCCAGCATCGCAACTGGGTCCTGATCCGCGCTTTCAAGAGAGAGCAGGGGCTAATGGTGTCACCGGCCGCACTGGAGCAAACGGAAGATGCAAAACAGCTGTTCGATACACGCTATCGCTGGGCTCTGCGCCAGACGGGCGCTGGCGCTCAACGATTTCTGAATGAAATCCTGAGTCAGCACCATCTCAACAGTAGTAATCTGAATACCACGGCAACCGCGTTGTCTGAACGCGAAGCTGCGGCTGCCATTGCCATGGACCATGCCGATGCGGCCCCGGGAGCGCGCTCTGCGGCACAGGAATATGGCCTCGGCTTCATACCATTCGGCTGGGAGGCATTTGATTTCACCCTGCCGAGAAATATCTGGTTCCGCCGTTTATTTCAGGACCTGATCGGTCGCCTCAAATCTGCCCCGTGTCAGCGTATCGCAGACGACCTCGGCGGGTACGATCTGAGTGATAGTGGCACCCTGGTCTGGGGTGATGATTAAAGACTGATGTTTCAGTATCGATGGCTAGCCTGCCTGCTCTGCCTGATCGCGCCACTGGCAAGCACTAATGAATTATCTGTTACGCAACAGTGGATCAATGCCATCGAGCAGCGCAACACCGCTAGCCTGAAGAGACTGCTGCCGGTTATTGACAACATCAACCATCAGGACGCCGAAGGCAAGACCGCCCTGATGGTTGCAGCGGTCACCGGTGATAATCAGCTACTCAAGCAGTTGTTGCGTAGTGACTGCAAGGTTGATCTGACCAATAACCGCGGTGGCACGGCGCTCATGTACGCTGCAGCAAGAAATCAATTGCCATCGGCACAATCCCTGATTAATCACCATGCAAATATAAACCTGAGGGCGGAAAACGGCTGGACAGCGCTCACACTCGCAGCAGCCAAGGGCAATCACGAGATGGTGCATTATTTACTGCTTCATGGCGCCAATCCCAACATACCTGACGTGTACGGCTGGACGGCTCTGATGCGCGCTATCCAGCACGGGCGCTCACGCGTAATCAGTCATCTCATCAGCAATGACAGGCTTGAAATCGACCGTATCAATAACAAGGGACAGAGTGCATTGCATATCGCCGCCCTCGAGAACGACTGCGACACGATAAAACTACTGGTTGATTATGGCGCGAACAGGTTACTGAAAGATTTCAAACAGCACGAGATAGAAATTTCCCCTGCCTGCAGATGATAGCCCTGGTTATTCTCCCTCTTTCATGAGGTGGGCATATTTCAGTGGTGGCTGGTATATTTTTTTGTAATCGGCAATGTTTTCCTCGAGCATGGATTCATACTGTTGTAAAAAATAAGCCTTTGCCTGCGGCGCGTCTGCTTCGTATTTTTCAAGGTTGTCTGCGTGCATGGCGACAACATACGCATTGAACCGGGAGACTGCATACAGCATCGCCATGCCTATATTCTCGGCATGAGTCTGTTCTTTTTTGCTGTTGGCCAGGTCAATAAAGGCATCCGCGATTTCCCTGAACTGTTTATCCGTTTCATCTTCGGTCATTTAACTGCTTCCATTTAGGTGGTGAACGTAGTCAGGCGGATACTAGCTGTCCTGCTCATGCTTTTTTTTGCTCTTCGGTAAACTTTTCCATTTGTTCCGGTGTTGCTTCCTGTTGATACAACGATTTCCATTCCGAGTAGGGCATGCCATAAACAATCTCACGGGCCTGTTCGTAATCCATTTCCAGACCTTTTGCCTCGGCCGCAGCCAGATACCATTTGGACATGCAGTTACGGCAGAACCCAGCCAGGTTCATCAGGTCGATGTTCTGCACATCGGTGCGTTCGCGAAAGTGATCCACCAGCTTGCGAAATGCCGCAGCCTCGAGCTCGGTTTGTATTGCCTTATCCATATACCTTACTAATCCAGTTATTGGTTAAAATATTCTGATCTACTAGCTGCATTCTATCTTGCGCCTGGTAAATAGCTCCAGTGGCTCGACGACCGATTCATCAGCCACTTCATCACGATAATCGAGGCTCTCATACTCGATCATCAGCCGGTCACCAAACTTCTCGAAATACTTGTCAAACATATTACCGCCGTAAACCCCGGTTGCATAAATTTCACCATTATCGCTGTAATCAAGTTCGATGGCCGCTAGAGGTTGTGGTGCGGGCCCGCCCAGCACCATGGCGCCCTGCGCGGGATCGTACACACTCTGTTCCGAGCAGCACTGTATAACCGCCGCTCTCTGTTTTACTTCCATCTGATCAGTCAGATAACCAACGGGCTGCTTACGATAACCGATAAAGCTGACCGCAGGCGATGGATGCGTCATTCGATGTGCACAGATGGCTGAGAAGGCAACAACTGACCCGCGTGGTCCAACACCGCCTTTCCAGACATATCGTTCACCTGCGTCGGTGAACAGTTCCTGTCCTCCATCAATCGGTTTTCCCAGATCAATCAGGAAGCAGGGAGTACTTTTGAACGGGTAATGAAATATGTATTCGCTTTCAGCCTGTAATTCTTCACACTGCAGCGGTTTATGGTAGGCATCGGTCAGCAGCACCGGCTTGAATTTTCTGATCGACCTCGACGGCGCTGCGAGCAGGCCCGGGGAAATCGTCAGCAAGGACAATGCCGAGCTGCATAACCTGATGATATTTCTGCGACCGGAATCCAATTGATCACCTCCTGCCCGGGTAAGAACATAGGGCAGGAGCAGCACAAATCATGCCGGCTAGCTGGGAAAATAGTACATAATTATTACCAGATCTCACTGTCAAAGCCCCTCCGAATGATGAAAGCAGCACGCTATACCGTTCAAGCCAGATTCCCCGGCCGGCGATGTCATGCTCTTCTGCCTGTATTCCCGTAATAGAACATTACACGACCCATCATCGATTCGCCAACCTGGAATATGTTTCTCATTTTTGAGAGGAATGTGCTACATGCCCGTTATGGGCGCGGCTTCCCCTCCGACCGTTTGAACGCACGAGGAGTTCCACCACGCTCATTAGTAATCCCTGCCACCAATCCCAGCTGTTTTGCGTCCTGTTCAATCTGCTTCAGATCGTTGGCGACAATCTGCCGGTCTGCCGAATAATCAGGAATAGCAAGCAGCCAGACAGTGAATTCTGTCGTCTGGTCCGGTGTCGAGGACACGCGGATATCACCCCCATACTTTCGAATCAGGCCATAACTCACTGACAGCCCCAGGCCGGTTCCCTCGCCTTCTTTCTTGGTACTGAAAAATGGATTAAAAATATTCTTGATGTCTTCACGGGAAATACCTTTGCCATTATCGGTCACGCTGATCATCACCCCTTTGTCTTCCCAATCAGCGGTTTCAATACGGATGAGGCCGTCTGCTTCAGGTAATGCCTGTACCGCGTTACTGATAAGGTTGACCAGAACCTGCTGAAGTTCTTGCTGGTTGATCTGCACATCGATAGACGCCTTGGGCTTCAGGCTTATATCAAACCGGTGTTTTTTATGCAGATGCTGAACAAGCTGCAGGGTGTCCTTGACCACTTCATTGACATCCGTGACCTGAAGATCGGATGCATATTCGCTGGGCCGCGCATACTGCAGCAGATTGTTCAGTATTTCCTGTATACGGTAGACCTGCTTGATGACCATGTCGACTTCTTCACGCACGGGGCCGAGCGAATCACCCATCTGCTGAATCAATACATCGAGATTACCCAGTATCACCTGCGTCGGGTTATTGATTTCATGCGCAACGCCTGCGGTAAGCTGACCAAGAGCGGCCAGTTTTTCCGCAGCGACCAGTTTCTGATGGGTTTGACGCAGCAGAAAAATAGTTCTGCTCAAGTGCTCATTCTTTTCCATGAGCTCGGAAGTTCGCTCGCTGACCTTGTCTTCCAGCTGATCGGCCCACTTTTGTATTTCTTCACTGCGGTGTTGCAAAAGATCCAGCATGTCATCAAAGCCCCGGGCCAGATCACCCAGCTCGTCACGGGACTCGACCTGACCGATACGCGCACTGGTATCACCGCTGGAGGTTTGCTGCACAACCGCGCTCATTGACTCAACCGGCTTGAAAATACTTTTCGCACCGCGGATGGAAACAATTGCAGATAATCCCATCATGAGCAGAAACAGAATCACCAGTCCAATCAGGGCCTGCCACATTGCTTTGCGGTAAGGTGCTTCCAGGTAGCCGGCGTAAAGCATACCGACACGCTTGCCATCGACGTCGATGATGGGTT
Source organism: Gammaproteobacteria bacterium (assembly GCA_041572715.1). GTDB lineage: Bacteria > Pseudomonadota > Gammaproteobacteria > JAJDYQ01 > JAJDYQ01 > JAJDYQ01. Next base: position 2,886 of record JBFFRZ010000030.1, on the reverse strand, counting down.
CATAGGATGATATGTACCAGTCATTCACGACAAAGGCACGGTCTATCCAGGTAGCACCTTGGTCCAGCACCTTGGTTCGGACTTCATCGGATACGCGCGTCCCCAGTGCCCGCTGGTTTTCCTTCAACGGCACATTGGTATTGATTCTGACATCATCAAGTAACACGGTAACCGTGCCGATACTGCCTTCCATCAGGCTGCCTTCCCCATAGACAAGGTCACGGATCGTATCGACAAAGGTGTGATTGCCGTTTAGCAGGACACCGCCGTCCAGTATCGCCACAACTTCATTAGCGGCGTCCACAATGGGGTAAAGCGCCCGGATCATCATGCCCCGGTCTTCATGAGTTTGGCTGGTTGGTCTTGCCCGGGGTGTGTCAATCAGGTTGAGCCTGACGCTTTGTGCCAGGCCGTGAGATATGCTGGACAGGTCTGCGGCAGAAAATATTTCAATACCGACCGAGGCCTTGCCCTCATAGGCCTTGATCAATGCTGATGATGAACGTGCCGGTTTCGGCAGGGACTGACCTGTCTGGAACATACCAGCGGGGTCCAGCAGGAACAGGTAACTGAACTTGTTTTTCCCGGACATTTCAGCGATGAGCTTTTGCAGTTCATACTGATCTTTCACTTCCAGCGCGGTATGGAAACGGAATGATTCACCGAGTCTTTCCAGGTGACCCAGGTATTCCTTGCGAATATCTGAAAATACCTCATGCGACACGGAAAGATCGGTATTGACCTTGATGTACAACTGCTCGTAGGTAAAGTTGCTACCCCATAATGCCGCCAGTGCCAGCGAAACGGGCATGATAATCACGATCGGAAACAGCACCAGCAGCAGTAGCTTGTATCGTATGGTACTGCGCAGAAGTCTGATCAATCTGTTCACAAGCATAGCAAGCCTCCAACGGGTATGCCTGCTAGTTATTCATGAGTCGTTTGCCGCCCACGCACGGGTTTTACGCTCCAGGGTCTTGCGCGATAACCCCAGTGCCCTGGCTGCAGCAGACTTGTTACCGTTATTCATTTCCAGAACTTTCAGGATGTGCCGCTTCTCCACGGACTCCAGTGTCAGGTCATCCTCGTCTTCGTTCTCGACCTCATCCGCAGGCGGCTGCCATGATTCAGCACCGGAGATACAGCGACTGGGCGTGATATTGAGTAATAGGCTACGCTCGATAACATTCTTCAGTTCGCGCACATTTCCGGGCCATTCATATGACGCCAGGCGGGCTATTTCCTCATCGCTGACATCCCTCGGACTGATACCCATTTCTGCCGCCAGAGAAGAAGCAAAGTGGCGTACAAGTATGGCGATGTCTTCCTTTCGCTCTCTCAGTGAAGGGATCCTGATCGTGAGTACATTCAGACGGTAAAACAGATCTCGACGGAATGTGCCATTCTCCACCCGCGACAGCAGGTTGCGGTTAGTTGCCGTCAGTACACGCACATCGACTGGTACCTCGCGATTGCTGCCGACCGGGCGTACGGTTCGTTCCTCGAGGGCACGCAACAGATGAGTCTGCATCGACATGGGCATTTCTCCAATCTCGTCCAGAAACAGGGTGCCGCCATCGGCATAGGCGAACAGCCCCTCACGCGCCTGCGCAGCGCCGGTAAATGCGCCCTTAACATGGCCAAACAGTTCACTTTCCAGCAACTCCGCCGTAAAGCCACCGCAATTCACCGGCACAAAGCTGCCCTTTCTTCGGCTTCCTTCATGGATTGCGCGGGCAACCAGTTCCTTGCCAGTACCTGATTCGCCTTCAATCATGACCGTTGAATTGGTCGGTGCTACACGCTTGACGGTATCACACAGGCTTTTGAACAAATCGCAACGGCCAACCATGCCAGTGCTGTCGATATACTTGTCTATCTGTCTTTTCAGCAGATAATTTTCACGGCGCATGGTCTGACGCTCAAGACCGCGCTTTATGGCGGCAAGCATTTGATCCACGCGAAACGGCTTCATCATGAAATCCACGGCACCGGCACGCAGCGCCTCGATTGCCGTAGCCAGGTCTGCATAGGCGGTCATGAAAATAACCGGTGTCATGTGACCCTGCTCACGAAGCTGCGTCACCCATTCCACTCCGGAGCGCCCCGGCAGCCTGATATCAGAAATGATCAGATCAAAGTGACATCGCTGATTGAGTTCGTCGGCTGTCTCCACATTATCAGTGACCTCAATCAGTCCGAAATGGTCCTTGAGACCTTTTTTGAGTGAATTACGAATACCGGGCTCATCATCCACGATTAATATCGATGACATGCGCACGCTACTCATCACAGGCACTTCATTGTCCTGATTCTGAGAAGACTCCGGGTAATCCTCCTTAAGGCTGTGTTGGCCCGCCATTTATAACCTGCCCCTTTTTTACCTGAACCTCAACGTCATTATGCGACATTGTGTCCTCAGTATGGTTGATAAATTGAGTAATTGTGTCCCAATGCCTGTTTTTTAGGTCTTAATTTTTATTAGTGACCCGTTTTTTGTCAATTTTACATGGATTTATGTGCATTATAAGGAAGTATTTTCGCGCATCCCGACGCGAGAACCTGTCAAATGCAGCCTGGATCCCACAAGCTGGCATTACAATTGCATCCACGTTGATGTGTTATACACCTATATCCCCGTAATCCAAAGCCCTGTAACCAATAACACAATCAAGGAGATTTCATGAAATCCCTTAAGCGGACAATCCTGATACTGCTGGCCTGTTTCATCTTTCCCACCGCTTTTGCAGGCAGTTCAGACAATCTGGTCAGGTTGGCAACCACCACCAGTACAGAAAATTCAGGCCTGCTGAGTGTATTAATACCCGCCTATGAAAAGCAAAGCGGTAATAAAGTACACGTTATCGCCGTGGGGACCGGCAAGGC
>JBFFRZ010000029.1:0-15070 GCA_041572715.1 Gammaproteobacteria bacterium | reverse complement strand
TAACTGCTCGCTGACATTGTCGGATGAAGACAACGTGATACTTCCGCAGTCTGCATATTCGTTCCTTCCTTCACTGCTAATTTCACAAATAAAACAGTCTGCAGGCGACCTGCCCTTTTCAAAGGTAATACACCGCGCAAGGGTCCCGTTTTCCAGGCCCACCTCCATCACAGCAACAGCAAATGACTCACCAGTCGTTACCGGGGCTGGGAAACGGATCAGAATGGTGCGCGCATTGTTGATGCGGGTTATCGTTATCCTGAAATCATTGACACCGATGTTATCTGAACGATGAGGGTAACTACTCTGGGCAATATTCCACAGGAGATTCAGGCATCCAACGGAATCCTCGAGCATTGAGCTGAAAAATGCCTCGGGATCTGCATGAACATTTTCCGGAATGATTTGCTGGGCAAAATTATACAGGTGGGGCCGCACGGGGAGCCTGTGGCTGCCACTAGATGGTGATTGCCGGATATCCGATTTCCGGTGGTTGGGTCGGTCAGTTAACATTGCTGTTTTGTAACACGCTAGCCTGGTTTATGATTCATGGATAAGCACTTAAGAGATGCATTTAAAGTACCTTTTGAAGCACGCGTCCCGAGTGGGGACAAGCTTCATTCTGTGTTCAAATGCGCCTGCTCTCAATACATTTAATCATAAAACTTTTTTGACTGACAATGATCTGGGGTATCACACAGGTTTTGGTTATTTTTGCTTTTCTGCGGCCGCTTTCAAGGCACAGGCAAAGGCAAAGGCAAGGTCGGCCCAATCCTTCATATGCTCAGCATCCTCAAGTGTCTCCAGCGGCGCCTGGTAATATGACAGGCTGATCTGTTTGCCTTTTTTGCTGTAGGTAAATGATTCTAGTCCGCTGGCCAGGAACCTGCCCCTGGATTCTGGGCCGGCCTTCAAGTAAAGCGTACCGTCTGCAATCAGTGCAAACATGAGACCATCGAGGAAGATACCGTAACCGCCGAACATGCGCCTGGCCCTGACTGGCCCGATGCACTGCATTAAATCCACGATATGGGCCGTAAACTCTTTTTCATCGGCCACACCCATGAATGATCACCTGATCAGCACTATCGAATTACCCCTGCTTCGGCATCGGTCATGATGCAGTCGCTTCATCCTCCTCAGCCAGGTAACAGCGAACGCGATGTCCCGTTTTAATGTCTATCCACCCCGGGTAGATTTCTCGACATATATCCTGCGCGTAGGCACATCGTGGATGGAAATGACAACCACCCGGTGGATTTGCCGGTGAAGGCATATCACCCTCAAGTTTGATTACCTCTTGTCCGGTTTCCTGGTCGATTTTGGGAACCGCTGAAAGCAGTGCCCGGGTATAGGGATGCCTGGGATTGTTCAGCACATCATCCACGCTACCCTGTTCCACGATGCGCCCGAGGTACATCACCGAGACCTCATCGGCCAGGTAAGCCACCACAGATATATTATGCGTCACGAACAGGTAACTGATGTTCAGTTCATTCTGCAGATCTTTAAGCAGGTTGAGAATCTGGGCCTGCACGGAAACATCCAGCGCACTGGTTGGCTCGTCACAGACGATCAGCTTGGGGCCAACAGCCAGCGCCCTTGCTATGGCAATACGTTGTCGCTGGCCACCGGAAAATTCATGCGGGTAGCGGTCTTTCATCGTGGCTCTGAGCCCCACATGCTCCAGCAATTCAGCCACGCGGGCATGCCGTTGCTCCCTGTCCATACCGGCAGGCAAACCCTCGGCAACGATATCGGCCACGAGCATGCGCGGATTCATGGAGGAAAATGGATCCTGGAAGATAATCTGCATGTCCCGGCGCTTTTCCCGCAATGTCTTGCGGCCCAGGCTGGTCAGCTCTATACCCTCAAAGATCACGGAACCTGCCGTTGGGGGGATGAGCTGCAGGATACCTTTGCCAATGGTAGTCTTGCCGCAGCCGGATTCACCAACCAGCGCCACCGTTTGACCGGTACTGATATGCAGATCCACATCGTCTACTGCCTTGACATAACCCACCGTGCGTTTGAACACACCTTTATGTATCGGAAAATGAACCTTGAGGTTACCGACCTGCAGCAAGGTCTCCTGTTCTGCCCTGCCTGACTCCTGGCGTTGCACGACCGAGGTATCCTGTTCCAGAACTTCTTCATAGCGGAGACAGCGGATACCGCCACCGTGATCCAGACGCTGCCATCGGGGAAGCGTGTTCTGGCACTCATCAATCGCAAATTCACAGCGGGGAGCAAACCGGCAACCGCTAAACTGTTGTCTCAGACTGGGCACAAAACCCTGTATCACCGAGAGGGATTGACGACGTTTTTCCCATGAAGGCAGCGACTGAAAAAGTTTCCGGCTATAGGGGTGCACCGGCCGTTGGAAGAATGTATTCCGATCTGCCTGCTCCACCATTTGGCCGGCATACATGACGGCCACACGGTCAGCCATGCCAGCGACAACGCCCAGATCATGGGTAATCAGCAGGATACTCATATTGTGCTGACGCTGGAGTTGTTTCAGCAGATCCAGTATCTGTGCCTGGATCGTTACATCGAGTGCCGTGGTTGGTTCATCAGCAATCAACAACTTCGGTTCACAGGCCAGCGCTATGGCAATCATCACACGCTGTTTCATGCCACCGGAAAGCTGGTGGGGATATTCTTTCAAGCGCCTTTGCGGGTCGGGTATGCCGACCTGGTCAAGCAATTTAATGACACGCTGCTGTCGGGCCTTGCCGGTGAGGCCAAGGTGAACAGTCAATGTTTCACCAATCTGGTCACCGATTGTCAATACCGGGTTCAATGAGGTCATGGGCTCCTGAAAAATCATGGCAATCTGCGAACCACGAACTTCTCGCATTGAGACTTCGGGCAACTGCAGCAATTGCTGCTCACCAAAGCGCACCGTACCGGAAATGATTTTTCCTGCAGGTTCCGGTATCAGACGCATGATTGATAACGCGGTAATTGACTTGCCACAACCGGATTCACCCACTACAGCCAGTGTCTCGCCATGCCTGATATCAAAGCTGACGCCATCCACTGCACGCACCGGGTTACCGCTGGCGCCAAACCAGGTTTTCAGGTTACGAACCTCGAGCAACGATTCGCTCATGCGCGCTCCCTTAGCCTTGGATCAAATGCATCTCGTACCGCATCTGCAAACAGGTTGGCACTCAGCACCAGCAGAAACATGAATATAAAAGCCGCCATAAATGCCCACCAGACAATGGGCTCACGCGCCAGCTCCAGGCGAGAGCTGTTGATCATGTTGCCCCAACTGTACATGGTGGGATCCACACCGATATTCAGATAGGACAGCACCGCCTCTGCCAGTACCAGGCCGCTAAAGTCCATGACGATGGCGATCAGAATGATATGCATCACGTTCGGCAGGATGTGCCGCAGGATAATTTTCAGGCGCCCGACACCCAAAGCCTCTGCTGCCTGCACATATTCCAGTTCACTCAGCTTAAGGGTCTCCGCACGAAGCAAGCGGCACAAGCCGGTCCAGCTGGTTACGCCGAGTATCATGCACAGAAACAGCAGGCGGAAGTCAGAGCGTTCGACACCAGTGCCAAATAAATCGGGATGGGTCTCCATGTAGACCAGCATCATCAGTACAGCTGCAGCGATCAATAGCACGCCCGGAATCGAATTCAAGGTTGTGTAGATATACTGAATGACATCATCAACCCATCCCTTGATGTAGCCGGCCATGATGCCAAGTAAAACGGCAAAGGGCAGCATGATCAAGGTCGTTAAAGTACCGATCACCAGGCCGGTCCGGATACTCTTAATGGCCTGGTACAGAACATCCTCACCGACCTTGTCGGTACCAAGCACGTGGTATACCGACGCCGTGTTCATGAGAAACAGGATCACCAGCAGAATAAACCCCAGGGTTGCAAAGAGGCTGCGCCAGGGCAGGTCACGTTGGCCGTGCCACATGGTATGCAATACCTTCTGCAGTGGGTCGCCCGTCTTGAAAACCACCAGCACGACAATAAAAGCCACACTCAGGCCCCACACCATCAGGCCACCCATCAGGGTAAACAGGAAACGCTGGGTAATATCCTGTGCGTGCATGGACAGATCCTGCAGGTGGGTTCCGGCATGCAATAGTCTCGGGTATTCGCGACGCTTGTTACCTTGCTCATCCTCGATCGTCTCCTTGTTGTACTGGCGTAGTGCGAACGGGGCCGAATAGGTTTTTTCCGTACTTGATCTGAGATCATCAAGCATCAGGTCGAGCACACTTTCGATGCTTGCTGCGTATTGAACCTCAGTGTTACCGCCATTTTGCTGTTCCAGTTCGGGCCTGAAATGCAATGAATCCAGCAGCCCGACGAGCACATAGACCAGCAGGATGACCAGTGCGCTCATGCCCAGTGGTTTACGAATGACCTGTCGCCAGGGCGCACGCAGATGCTCACGTGAACGTGCATACAAGGCAAAACCGGTAATGGCTGCGACCAGCAGAAAGATGAGCGCGTCTGTCCAGAGCACCTGAATCATGACAGGCGCACCCTCGGGTCTACCAGCGTATACGAGATATCAGTCAGAATCAGGCCCACGATGTAAAGCACTGATCCCAGGAACACCATTGCCCTGACGATAGCAAAATCCTGCTGATTGATGGCATCAATGGTGTAGCTGCCCAACCCGGGGATCCCAAAAAAAGATTCCAGAATCAGGCTTCCCATAAACAACAGCGGTAACGCAACCACGATACCAGTGAGTATCGGAATCATGGCGTTCTTCAACACATGCCTGAACAATACAGTGGTTTCAGACAGGCCTTTAGCCCTTGCGGTGCGCACGAAGTCCTTGGCAATTTCTTCCAGGAAAAAAGTTCGATACCAGCGGGTGCTGGCACCGATACCGGAGGCAACACCGATCACTACCGGCAATATAATAAACTTGGTTGCATCCAGGCCCGTGTCATAGCCGGATATCGGCACCAGGTGTAACAGTTTACCCACCAGGAACTGTCCACCGATGTAGTAGAACAGCGCGGATATCGACATCAGCACGACGCACAGGATGACGCCCCAGATATCAATGTAGCTGCCGCGAAAAAACGCCAGCAACATGGCAAAGAAAATATTCACCACCAGCGCCACTATCAGGGACGGTATCGCAATCGCAAGACTTGGCCACATGCGCTGGCTGATATCATAGGAAATATCGCGGCCGTTATCCGATGCTCCGAAATCAAACACAAACAGGCGAAGCGACTTTTCAAAAAAGATTGTATCGGTCACAACACCCAGACCTGATGCCTCCGAATTGATGACCAGTGGACGATCATAGCCACGCTGTGTCTTCCATTTATCAATTGCCTGCTGCGTGACATGCCGTTCACCCAGGTGCAGTCGGGCCATCTGGTCAGGCGGATTGACGATAAAAAACAGCGCAAAGGTAATCAGGTTCACGCCGATCAGGATCGGTATGGCATACAACAGGCGGCGAATAATGTAGGCAATCATGCCTCTTCCTCCGCGCTCAGCTGCGGACGCGCACGCTGCCTTCGTTGGTAACTGATAAACGCGGGAGCGGCGCTGACCAGAAACAGTGCCAGTAGCAGCCACAAGGGCCAGGTAACCGGCTGGTTCCACTCGGCACGTTTCTGCGTCCTCAGCTGGGGATCAATACGCTTGTATTTCAGGGTATTATTCGCCATCAGGTTCGGCTTCGAGTTGAAGTACCAGTCATGATAGAGCGCAAAACTCTTGGGATGGAGTCCCCATAACCAGGGGGCGTCCTGTCGCAGGATATCAACAATCTTTTGAATGATTACCAGCCGTTCAGGACTGTCTTCCATGTTTTTCATCTGTTCAAACAGGCGGTCGAACTCGGGGTTATTGTAATTACCGGCATTTTCGCCTTTATGCTCAACCTTGCCATTCGGCCCGTACAACAAAAACAGGAAGTTTTCCGGGTCCGGGTAATCTGCGTTCCATCCCCATGAAAACATCTGCGCAGTACCCTTCAGCATTTTATCCTGAAAGCGGTTGTAATCTGTTGGCCGAACGATTAACTCTATGCCCAACTTGGCAAACTGCTTTCGCCACCAGTTCAGTTGAGCCTTGCTATCAGGTCCACGGGCAACGGTATCATAATAGAGTTTGAGAACTTCCCCGGATGATGCATCCCGACCATCCGCATACCCGGCACTGGCCATCAAGGACCGGGCTTCTTCCAGGGGACGCCTGATCGGCCGGTCATCCCTCCATACATGGGTAAGCGGATTAATTCCGGCTTCGCCTTCCTCGTAGCCATATATTCCGGGTGGCAAAGGCCCCTGGCCAGCGATACCGCGGCCATTCATGAAGATAGAAATGTATTCCTCCTTGTCCACCGCAATGGAGATGGCCTGGCGCAAATAGCGCCCCCGCTCACCGGCAGGATGTCCAACCACAGGATCGAGCATGTTGAAGCCGAAATAATAGGTCGAGGTAGCAACCGCAGTAGAAAGCTGGATACCTTTCTCACGCATATCGTCACTCAGCGCCAGATCGCCTGCGTTACCAATCTTGATGGCCTGGTCAAAAGTATCGGAGGCGATACCGGAAACATCATAATATCCCTGCAGAAACTTGTTCCAGCGCGGGATGGACTCAAGCTCGAGACTATTGATGACCGTGTCAATAAAGGGAATCGGTTTACCCGCGTCATCCAGCATGCCTGCCTCGACGTCTCCCGGCATGCCTTCGTCAGGGTAGAGTTCACCATGAAAGTTCGGATTACGCTGCAACACCATACGCAGGTTTGGGTTGTTCTCCGTGAGCATGTAAGGACCCGTACCGATCGGATACCAGTTCAACGTGATGTTTTTATCGATCATGCCGGGCTGTGTATGAAAGCGGTCAGCTTCCCAGGGCATGGGCGCAAAAAACGGCATTGCCAGCCAGTATTTGAATTGTGGGTACTTGCCCTTGATGCGGATTCGATAGGTATACCTGCCGGTAACCTCTACCCCTACCAGATCGTATTGGCGAAGATCCAGCCAGACCGGGTTCGACTGCCGGGCGGCACGATCCTGGTAAACCTGCTTCAGCTGTTTCGCATATTCATCGAGACCATCTATATATTCAGACATTACACCAAAGATGGGTGAATTGGTCTGCGGATGGGCAAGACGCTTGATCTGGTAAACGTAATCTTCGGCAGTCAGTTCCCTGGTACCATTTTCAGTGAAATCCGACAGGGTATAAATATCATCCAGATCCTTTTCCTGCAGCTTGTGATAGCGGTACTCCCCTGTGCTACTTTTTGCCAGTGCCGAATGTGGCTGGTAGCGGATACCGGGCTTGATCTCGATGTCGTATATGCTCCAGGCAATCTGCTCGATGGGTGTGTCTGCAGGCAGCGGGTTACCCGCCTCGTCGAGATAAAAAGGCACCGGCACGCGGCTGGCGGTTAACGGCACCAGCCTGTATGGTCGTTTCAGGTAGTGGTACTGCAGTGGCGGCTCGTAAATATTGGCAATGATCGAATATTCGTTTGAGCTGTAGGAACGAATAGGATCAAGATGCTTGGGTCGTTCATCAAACGAACTGTAGAGAATATTCTTCAGGCTGTCTTTTGCAGGGTACGGGTTGTTCCAGGGGTGATCGCCGGCCGGGTTGCCGCAGGACGCCAGCAACAGCAGCATTAGCAACACCCCACTCCCCCTAGTGATCCTTTGAATAATGGTCAACACCTGCCCTTTCCTGTCGCCTGTATCGGCTGATAACGGTCATGAAATGCGCATATTCGTTTATTGTGGTCCGCATTCCAAAAATGGTTTTGCTGATTATAAACACATGGTTTATGGTATGCGCCCTTAATTGAAACTTCACACTTAAACAGGACGGCGACATGGGTTTTCTCGAGGGGAAACGAGCACTGATCACAGGCGTTGCCAGCAACCGCTCCATTGCCTGGGGCTGCGCCAAGGCCATGAAAGACCAGGGCGCGGAAATCGCCCTGACCTACCAGAATGACAAGCTCAAGAGCCGGGTCGAAAAACTGGCCGATGAACTTGGCTGTGAAATTATCGTTGGCCTTGACGTCGCAACGGACGAGGCCATTGCGGATGCCTTCAGTGAACTGAAAACCCACTGGGATTATCTGGACATCGCTTTGCATTCCATCGCCTTTGCGCCCAAGGAAGAACTCTCCGGTATGTATCTCGACAGTGTAACCCGTGAAGGGTTCAAAACCGCCCATGAAATCAGCTCATACAGTTTTGCGGCACTGGCCAACGCCTGCAGGCCCATGATGAGCGGTCGCAATGGAGCCCTGCTCACCATGTCCTACCTGGGTGCCGAGCGGGTGGTACCTCACTACAATGTTATGGGGCTGGCCAAGGCAAGCCTCGAGGCCAATGTGCGTTTTATGGCGGATCACCTCGGTCCGGAAGGAATACGCGTGAACGCGGTGTCCGCGGGACCGATTCGTACCCTGGCAGCAGCAGGAATCAGCAATTTCAAGAAACTGCTGGATGCCTTCGAGGAAGTCGCACCCTTGCGCCGCTGCATTACCATCGAAGAAGTCGGCAATGTCGCTGCCTTTTTATGCTCGGATCTGGCGTCGGGTGTTACCGGTGAGATCACCTATGTTGATGGTGGGCACAATATAATGGGCGGCGGCTGTCCCAAGTAAACAGCCCCGTAAAGGGACCGGACAGGCTACTCGAATACAGGAAAAATTTTCTGTTCCTCGAAATCCAGCCGTTCACAGACCAGCCTGAATATTTCATGTGACTCTTCAAGGAATTTGGCATGTGCCTGCTCTGTGTGGTCTCCCTTGCACCAATGCCGAGCGTAGCCACTGAAAATCCGCTTTAGTTCCTGCGTATTTCCCAAAAATTTATCCGCGATCGCGTCAGCTTCCTTTGTATGCTTTTTTAGCAGATCGCTGTAAACCAGGCGATCTTCATGTGCCAGATGCGCATTGACCTTGTCAGCAAAACGCTCGAGTAATTCGCAGACAATGCTGTTTTCTCTCAATTCACTGCGCTCTACCGAAACATCAAGGATGGCGCATAAATCCCTGATCTCATTATTCTCGGCCCTGAATTCCTCTAGTGGTATCATCTATCTCTCCTCCCATGCCGACTTAGTTAGCAGCTCAGACTAGCAAATGGCTGCGCAGATACCGTTGATCCCCATCAAGTTATTCAGTGTTTGCCAGACTGCTCAAGCAAGTGCCGCATGAGGTCCAGCGTAATCACCTCATTGCCGAGCGCATCGCCCGACAATACCTGCATGGGCGTATCCGGCGTACCCCAGCTATCAACGACAAGACAAGCGCCGCTCAGGTCATGGCCTGTGGAGTATTCACTCTCGATAACCAGTACCGGCACACCCGCTGCCAGGGCAGAACGCACACCATTTTCCGAATCTTCAACGGCCAGGCATTCTTCCGGTTTGAGCCCCATCTGCTGCAAAGCAAAATCATAAACATCCGGCGCCGGCTTCTTGACCGGCACCATGTTGCCCGCAGCGATGACCTCGAACCAGTCCAGTACATCACCACCGATGTTGCCGATGAGCAGGGCATCAACATTCTGCGGAGTTGTTGTCGTGGCGATACCCATACGGACATCACTGCCGTGGATTTCTCTCAACACCCGCTCCACACCAGGACGCAATGGAATCTCCCCGCCTTCTGCAATGCGCTTGTAGTTGGCATTTTTATGTTCGACAATATCCGCGATCAGTGCATCCAGATTTTCGTTAACATGTCGGTACGAGGGCTGCCAGTTTGCGACGTAATGATTGATCCGCTCGGTACTACCGGTGACCTTGAGCAGTTCCCCATACAATTCCGCTGACCACCGCCAGTCCAGCCCAACGGCCTCAAAGGCTTCATTCACCGCAACAAGATGGCCAAAACGCTCGGTTTCCGCCAACGTACCATCCACATCGAACAGTACCGCTTTTAATTCGCTCATCATTTCGTCCCTGATAAGATTGAGTTCATGTCAGTAACCTACAAAGGGCGATTCGCCCCGACTCCCAGCGGACCGGCACATCTGGGCACCATGCTTGCTGCTTTGGGCAGCTTTCTGCAGGCACGCGCAAGCCAGGGTGAATGGCATGTGCGGATTGATGATCTTGACCCCCCGAGAGTTGTCCCCGGTGCCGCCGACAGCATACTGCGTACTCTGGAAGGCTATGGCCTGCACTGGGATGCCGGTATAGTCTACCAAAGTCGTCGGCTGGATGTGTACCAGCAAGCCCTGCAGCAACTCATCGACCGGCATGAAGCCTATGAGTGCAGCTGCTCGCGCAGGCAAATCGAAAATATCGCCCGAAAAGGCAGGAACGGCATGATTTATCCCGGCACCTGCAGGCCGGGCTGTGACGACAGCAGCCCGCAGAAATCCGTTCGTCTACGCACCCATGACGTTGCCATTACTGTCGATGATGCGATTCAACCAAAACTTTCGGTCAATATGGAAAAGGACATCGGTGACTTTGTGATCCGTCGCGCCGATGAGCTGTTTGCCTATCACCTCGCGACAGTGGTTGACGATGCAATGGATGCATTCACCCAGATCGTTCGCGGGAAAGACCAGTTATACCTGACCCCGCAGCATATCTATCTGCAGCAGCGTCTTGGCCTGGACACGCCGCAATATGCTCACCTGCCCCTGCTGACCAATGTGCATGGCGAAAAACTCGCAAAAAGCAGCCATGCAATGGCTGCTGATGATCTGCCACAGGATGATGTATGGGCAATCCTGCTAAACAGCCTCAATCTTCATCCGGCCCCGGAACTGCTGAAAGAAAAACCCGAAATCATCCTGGGATGGGCAACCTCTGAATGGAATTTGTTGCAGGTTGAGCCAGGCGATAAAATCATCGCATGACCAGTTATATTCAACAGTTCAGGGGCAGTTTTAAAAGCGCGTTGCGCTGGCATGATCTGGATGCGCTGTGGGATACATTAAAAGCCCTCAACCACGGACAGTGGTATGTCTATCATGTCGGCGAACAACCACCGTCCAGCACGACCAGCCAGGAAACGCTGGAGCATTTTATCAGTGAAGTTGATACGCTGTTGCATGAAGAGCACGATGAAGATTACTGCGGTATTGTTTATGCAGACAACCTGCAGCAGCCATCAATGATCAAGATATTTGATCCCAATAACCTTGGCGTCACCTGTGGCTATAGTGATAACCCGCCTCTGCCCGGCTGGGTATTGTCACTGGCAGAACCGGTGGACCTGCCGCGTGCGTTTCCACCACCGGCAAACCGCAAACGATGGTGGCAGAAAATCTTCGACTGATGTCTCCCTGCCTGGATCCTAGTAAACTTCGGGAATAAAGGTCTGGTCTGACAGGGGTGGCCGCACATAGCCGGTATTTTCCTGGCGTGGTGGCAGTTTCATCGGCTTGGGAGAAAGATCCTCGTAATCAATCATACTCAGCAGGTGACTGATTACGTTCAGCCTCGCATTTTTCTTGATGTCACCGTTCACCACGTACCAGGGCGCCTGCTTGATGTCGGTGTGGGCAAACATAACGTCCTTTGCCTTGGAATACTCCACCCATCTTGCGCGGGACTGCAGGTCCATCGGACTCAGTTTCCAGTGCTTGGTTGGGTGATAAATCCTGGCCTGGAAACGTCGCTCCTGCTCCTCGTCGCTGACCGAGAACCAGTACTTGATCAGGATAATCCCGGAACGTACCAGCATTCGTTCAAACTCAGGACATGATCTCAGGAATTCCCGGTATTCATCATCGCTGCAAAACCCCATGACCCGCTCCACACCGGCCCGGTTATACCAACTGCGATCGAACAGAACCATCTCACCTGCTGCGGGCAAATGAGGTATATATCGCTGAAAGTACCACTGTGTTTTTTCGCGTTCTGTAGGTGCGGGCAAAGCAACCACGGTACACACACGCGGGCTGAGACTTTGTGTAATACGCTTGATTGCACCACCCTTTCCAGCCGCATCACGCCCCTCAAACACGACCACCACTTTCATTTTCCGGTGACGGATCCACTCCTGCAATTTAACCAGTTCCACCTGCAACCTGGCCAATTCATGTTCGTAGACCTTGTTCTTGATTTTTTTCCGTTTCTGCCTTTTATGCTCGGAAAGATCGTGTTGTTCCCCGGCATCGCCCTCCAGCCTGGCCTTGTCTGCCGATATGATCTTATCAGCGCCACCCTGCTGCTGGTTTGCATGTAATTTACCAGCCGTCTTTTTCTTAGTCATGATCGGCTCCCTCCATCAGTACTCTCTAGCTGTAACCACTAACTATAGACAAACCCTTGAAGCGGCAGTATACACAGTCGTCACAATGTGTAGACATGATCTGGATCATGAGTACACATGGCCTGAGCGTGCTGATCTTTGAAAAAAGCAGCAGTGTAGAATCTGTCAGGCCAGGCTTATCGAACCCGGTTTGACGATCGATACCAGCTCTTTCCTGGGGAAGCTGGCCAGCATGCCAACGCGTTTTTCATTATCGCCAAAAGCCACCTCGGCCAGGCTTATTCGGTCCGCTTGTTTTGCTGCATTCTCCTGCACCAGGCGGTTAAGGCGATCCAGGGAAAACGTGATTGTGGATACCTGCAGCAGTTCAGAAGGCTTGTCCAGACAAGCTACCACCTTGTCGAGAAACGCATCCAGCGTACCGATATCCTCTTTAATTCGACCCAGGTGATGCTCGACCTTGCCGAGCTGTTCCTTGACCTCGCTGATTTTCGTCACAATAGAAGCATCATCATTCATGAGCGACATCAGGCCTTCGTGCTGGTTTTGCAGCATGCCCAGTTGCATCTTCAGCTTGAGTTCATGTTCCTGCATTTCATCGGAGAAGTTGCGTTCCTGCATCAGTCGCTTGATCGTCTGCGCAACGCACTCATGCAGCGCACGTTCCCGGAGATTAAATCTTAATGTCTGCACATCACAGGACGGATGGGTAATTCGATAATCTGAAAAACTGACATTAACCTGTGGCACATCCTTGCGGATTATGTCTCCATGCTGCTCCATACCGAATACCCGATTTTCAGTTTTCTTCATACCCAGAACCATGTAGGCACGATCAGCAGCCGGATGTTGCCGGAAAAAATCCTGTATATCACGACAGCGGCTGAAAACCTCGGCCATTTCACGGTAGTTGGCGAACGATGACCTTACTGTCGCGTTGCTCCGGCAACTTGCTTCACTAAATTCAATGGGCCCAGGCAAATGGGAACAAATCTCCTGCCCGTAAGTCAGCATATGCTCCACACACGGAATCAATTTTTTTTTGTAGCCGCTGATCGCCCGCAATCTGGGATCGATGTCGTCAACGATCTTTTCGACAAGCTTTTCAATGTATCGCTGCTGCTCTATATCGACACTGCGTTTCTCTTTCAGGCTCAGCAGTGACTGGCCGAGCTTTTTCAGATAGTTGGAAAGTACTCCTGGCATAGGTATTTACTTCAGCTCACAAGACGAGCAGTTGAGTATGCATAGTTCAGTCCCATAATTTGAAGCCACCGATAAAGGCATTGTCATTGTGTCCAAGATGAACATCTTCAGGCAGATCATCCTTATGCAAACGCTGGGAATTACCGCCACCCAGCACCACGTAATCAGTGCAAAGTGCATATGAAAATATCTGTATGGCATCAAGCAGGTCCTGCAGCCAGTCATCGAACCCGGATTCATCGAGTCCGGCCTTACCCAGCAGTTGCTCAAAGGTTTTGTCATCACGAAATGGCATATGCGCCACTTCGAGCGGAACAATCTGATGATCCAGAATAAGTGCGGTACCTAAACCGGTGCCAAGGCCAAGGAATAACATATCGTCACCTCGATAACTGCCCAGTGCCTGCATGGCCGCATCATTGACCATTTTAACCGGTCGACCAAACGCCGCCTCATAATCAAATGTCATCCACCCGTTACCCAGGTTGACCGGTTCCCGCCAGGGCCGGTTACGCTTGACCGGCCCTGGATAACCGATCGATATACTGTCATATTGCCAGCCGGAGACTGACTTCAGGGCATTGTCGGCCAGTTGCTGCGGTGTCATTTTTTTCGGTGTCGGGAAACTGTGAATTTCTCCGGGTTGTTTATCACCAACCGTCAGCTTCACACTGATGCCACCCACATCAATTACGAGGATTGACTGCTCACTCATACTACGGATGGCCCACCACTGTTAATCAACTCGTAGTAAATCGCTTCCAGCTCACGTTTGTGCTTCGCTTCTTCATTGGCCAGAAACTCGAACAGGTCATGGAGTTCACCGGGCTCGGTTTCATCGGCCAGCTCACGATATTGTTTCATCGCTGCGTCTTCCCGGCCCATGGCATATTGAAGTATTTCCTGGTCTTCAGGAAAGTCCCCCAGCTCGGGCACATGCACATAATCAGAAAACCTGTAATCTTCCATGGGCACCTGCACCCTTGTTTTCAGCTCCAGTTCAACATCCGAATGCGACAACATCTCGGCAAATAAATCGAAGTGTTCCTGCTCCTCTTCAGCCAGTTCCTCCACCAGGTAACGGATATTGTTGCTGACTTTCGGGATCAGATCGCGATAAAAATCGCGCGCAGTCTTTTCAAATGACGTCGCAACCTCGAGTATTTCACGCAGGGATTTCATGGAACGGATATACACATACGCCTGACTATGGCCTTCCATTTTATCAATCATTGGGTTGTCCTCTTTTTCATCAGTACTACATGGATGCTCTGTGCGACTCGATGACCATCCGCTACCGCATGGACGACATCAGGCCCATGCACCATATCCCCCGCTGACCATAACCCGGCCTCGGTAGTACGCCCGCTCACGTCAACCGGCAATCGGCCCCTGTTCCACTCAAGCCGCTCGAGCAGTTCTTCTCCAGGGACTGAAATATCGGCCATTTGGTCGACAGACTCAAAAATCACATCAGCCTCATACAGATGCTCGTCTGCTTCATCGTTGCGTGGCGCGAAACGGCCCTGGTCGTCGAATACTGACATGATCCGCCGGGTCTTCAGGCAATGCAACTGGCCATCATCCCTGATCTGGCATTCCAACGATCCGGTACGCTCCATGATGTGGATGC
>JBFFRZ010000028.1:0-15112 GCA_041572715.1 Gammaproteobacteria bacterium | reverse complement strand
GGAGGAGGACCATATCCTGGAGGAGGACCATATCCTGGAGGAGGACCATATCCTGGAGGAGGACCATATCCTGGAGGAGGACCATATCCTGGAGGAGGACCATATCCTGGGGGAGGACCATAAGGCATTGGGGGCATCCCGTAGCCGCCGCCATAAGGCATCATGCCAGGCATTCCGTATGGACCCATACCGCCGTAACGATAATAATCATCATCGTCATCGAACTCATTGGTCATTTCTTCCATCCAGTACATTGGCGTCCACTCAGGCCAGTCGTTACAGTCATATTCCCATGGTGGGCAATCATTGCCACCAAAAAAGTCCGCGTTGGCACTAAATGTCGCCAACGGGCCTAAAAACATAGCAAACAGTATTGCTTTCCCGATTTTCATAGAACCTCCAAAATATAAAGAAATTTCTGACCGCGCAGTCTAGACGTAGAATGCCTCGGTCACTTGATGCAAGTCAACAGAAAGACACATACAAAACGCTGTCCTGGACTGCTGCCTGTAAAAGCCCTGCCAGGGCAGGGCTTTTCAGAGCAGACTACTGACTTGAACTTACTTGGCTGTTGCTGGGGCCTGAGGTGCTACCGGGGCTGGGATACCAGCATACGGAACCGGGGGCTGACCATAAGGCGCTGCAAACGGTGCAGGCGCGCCATAGCCATATGGAGCATGCCCGTAAGGACCGTAACGATAATAATCATCATCATTGTTATCGAATTCGTCCATCATTTCTTCCATCCAGTACATCGGGGTCCACTCGGGCCAGTCATTGTCTTCCCATGGGCCGTTATTACTGCCAAACCAGCTAGCCGAAACATTGGCGCTGATCAGCAGGCCAAAAAGAACTGCTAAAGTACGTGCTTTCATTTGAAACTCCGTCAAAGATTGAATTAAGTGGATCAGAGTATAATGATATTCTAATATATTGTCTATACACATGAAGCTTTTTTTACGCTTCCACCTATAATCCCCACCCAGCAAAATTTACCCGCGAGAACCCCCATGCTCGATGTCAACCGTACCCAGGCCGCCCCCGGCACCATTTTCCTGAAAGATTACCAACCACCAGCATGGCTTGTTGACTCCGTGGATCTGCAGTTTGTATTGAATGATACGGCTACCGAGGTGACTGCAACCCTGGCACTGAGACGAAATACGGATACCGCCCACCATTCCCTGGTACTGGATGGTGACGGTCTGGAGCTTGTTGCGGTCTCGCTGGACGGCCAGCTACTGGATGATTCAGCATATGAACTCACAGATACCGCACTGATTATTCCGCATACACCGGATCATTGCGCCATTACCACTGTCACCCGCATCAACCCAACCGCGAACACATCCCTGATGGGAATATATCTTTCCAGCGGAAATTTCTGCACACAATGTGAGGCCGAAGGATTTCGAAAAATAACGTATTTCCCGGATCGACCGGATATCCTGTCGATTTATACAGTGACCATTCTTGCGGATAAGGATCGATACCCGATCCTGCTATCTAACGGTAACCCTGGCCAGAGTGGTGCTGCTGAACCCGATGAACATGGGCATGATCGGCATTACGCTGTCTGGCATGACCCATTTCCCAAACCCAGCTACCTGTTCGCACTCGTTGCAGGCGATCTTGCCTGCATACACGATCGGTTCACCACGTGCTCAGGCAAGGAAATCGACCTTAATATATATGTCGAACCACACAATGCAGACAAGTGCGATCATGCGATGAGATCCATCATGAATGCCATGCGCTGGGATGAACAAGCCTATGGTCGGGAGTATGACCTTGAGGTATTTAATGTAGTGGCCGTGGATGATTTCAACATGGGTGCGATGGAAAACAAGGGACTGAATGTCTTCAATTCCAAGTTTGTACTAGCCAGGCCCGACACTGCAACCGATGCCGATTTCCAGAGCATTGAAGGTGTTATCGGCCATGAATATTTTCACAACTGGTCCGGCAACCGGGTCACCTGCAGGGACTGGTTCCAGCTGAGTTTGAAAGAAGGCTTTACCGTCTTTCGGGATCAGGAATTTTCTGCTGACATGAGTGCGCGGGGCATCAAGCGCATCCAGGATGTCAATATGCTGCGCACTCACCAGTTCCGGGAGGACGCAGGCCCCATGGCCCACCCAATACGCCCTGACCAGTACGTGGAAATCAATAACTTTTACACATTAACCGTTTATGAAAAAGGTGCCGAAGTCGTCAGAATGCTTTACCACCTGCTGGGACCAGAGATGTTTCGCAAGGGCACTGATCTGTACTTTAACCGGCACGACGGCCAGGCCGTGACCACTGATGACTTTGTCACAGCCCTGGAAGATGCCAGTGGTTATGACCTGCAGCAGTTTCGCCTGTGGTATTCGACTGCCGGCACTCCCGTAATTAGCGTTACCGATAAGTTCGATGAAGCCGCTGGCCGTTATACGTTGACAATAGCGCAACATACACCGGATACGCCGGGGCAAACGAATAAACCGCCTCTACACATTCCTTTGAAAATGGGCTTGCTTGACCAGGATGGCAGTGAATTGCCCCTGAATTTTGAGGGAGAGGCACAGACATCAGTTACCTCAAGCGTACTGCATCTGAAAAACGCCCGTGAATCGTTTACCTTCACCGGCATACATGCCAAACCAGTACCCTCCCTGCTGCATGGATTTTCAGCCCCGGTGAAGCTTGATATCAAACGAACCACCGAGGAACTATGTTTCCTCATGGCTCATGACCCAGATGAATTCAACCGCTGGGACGCGTCCCAGACCCTGGCCACTCAGTTGATGGTCGGACAATTTGACAGTGATCAAATCACCGTCGAACCAGCATTTGTTGAGGCATTTCGCAGAACGTTGACCAACGACGAACTGAAACCCGCACTTCTGGCTGAAATATTACGACTGCCAGCAGAGGGGCTGCTGGCAGACCAGCATGATGCCGCTGAACCAGACCGGATCTACCAGGTACGTAAAACCTTCAGAATTACTATTGGCCAGTCATTACACCAGGAATTACTCGACCGGTATCATTCACTTGAACACAAAGGTGAATACTCGATTGAGCCTGACCGTATGGGTGAACGTGCGCTGCGTAATCTTTGCCTTGCTTACCTGATGTCGCCACAGCGGTCAGATATTACTGACAATGATTTCGATTTATGTGTCAGCCAATACGAACAGGCGAATAACATGACGGATGTCATTGCTGCGCTTGCCTGCCTTTGCAGTATAGATGATTCCTATCGCACAAAGGCACTGGCCATTTTCGAACGCCGATGGAAGTCAGACGCGCTGGTAATGGACAAGTGGTTTACCCTGCAAGCCACCAGCGAGCTGCCTGGCACCCTGGAGCAGGTACAACTGCTCATGCAGCATGACAACTTCAATATTAAGAACCCGAACAAGGTCCGTTCACTTATCGGTGCATTCGCCAATGCCAATCCACAACATTTTCATGCGCTTGATGGCAGCGGCTACGAGTTCGTGGCAGACCGTATCATTCAGCTTGACCGGATAAATCCCCAGATTGCCGCACGCCTGACCAGCGTATTCAGCCGCTGGCGCCAATATAATCAGGGCCGTCAGGT
The DNA here is from genome assembly GCA_041572715.1 of Gammaproteobacteria bacterium. Taxonomy (GTDB): domain Bacteria; phylum Pseudomonadota; class Gammaproteobacteria; order JAJDYQ01; family JAJDYQ01; genus JAJDYQ01. The sequence goes on along the minus strand of JBFFRZ010000028.1, from coordinate 11,520 downwards.
CATGATGCAGCAGCAGTTGCAACGCATACTGGATTCAGGGTCTTTGTCTAAAGACGTGTATGAAATTGCCAGCAAATCACTTGGAGAATAGGTAGGGGAATATTCTTAACTTTTGCTCATCGCTCAGATCCCGCATTCGCTGTATATTGCGTTCAGGAATCGCTTGCGTGTCCGGATATGCTGCGACTGCCTTCGCCAGTGATTCCTCCCTTAGCAAATGCAACACCGGGTATGGCGACCTGTTAGTGAGATTTTCGGCAGCATCCGGCAAGGTTCCATCGAACTGATAATGAGGGTGGAAAGAAGCTATCTGAAAAACACCCTGCCACCCGGAATCGATTAACAGTTGCTCGGCCAGCCCCAGGAACTGGTTAAACTCTAAAAACTCCGGTAGCGCTTCAGGTAATACCACAAGCGTCGTTTCAAGTTCATCGGCCGGGGTTTCTTCAAGCAACATGACCTCGTCGAACAGCAGATGAAGCAACATAACGATATCATGCTCGCATGTTGTCATTATCCTGAGTTTCCCCTCATGCACCGGTTTCGAAGCAAAAGGACACAGCTGCAGATCAATGACTGCCTGATCCAGCCATTGCCTGATTTCCTGTTCTGCCTGTTGTGGGGTGACTGACATTGCTGTTGTAGAGTTGTATGAATACCGTATCCTAGCTGAATTTGTGGATTCGGCTAACTTTAATGGCCTCTACTATATCCACTTAAATTTCGGCAAATCTCTCTACTTTTGCGAACAATCGTGTAAACTGCGCCCCCTGAAAATTGGCGGGCCAGGCCGCCAGTACAAATTACAGGGTTAGGGTTTTTGAGGAATAACGCATGGCTGAAACGATAGATGAATTAACGGTTACGTGGACCGAAGATGGCATTGACACCGTAAAAGAGCTGGACAAGATTGTACTTTCGAAGGGTGCCTGGTCTACGATCATTTACCGTTACCAGGATTATAATCGTGCCAAGGACGAATATGGTCCCGATAAATACACAATTCGTCGCTATCAAAAACGCAACGGCGTTTATCGCCAGCAGTCAAAATTCAATATCTCGAGCAAGGCTCAGGCGCAAAGCATCGTGGATGCGCTACAGACCTGGATTAAGAACGAAGACTGATTAGCGGCTGGCGCTAGTGTTAGCAGCCAGAATTCGTTTGGCCTTTTCGAGATCTCCAGGTGTATCAATGCCTATTGCTGTTTCTCCGGCAGTGATACCAACCTTGATCTTTCGGCCATGATAAAGTACACGCAATTGCTCCAGAGCCTCCGCCTTCTCAAGCTCGCACGGAGCCAGCTTCATGTATTCACGCAAAAAACCGGCCGTGTAAGCATATAGACCAATATGACGATAGCATGGAAGACAACATAACTGGTCACGGTCCCAGGGAATTGATGCCCTGCTAAAATAAAGGGCATCATTGTTTACATCGAGCACTACTTTGACAATATGCGGGTCGGTTATTTCATGTTGATCTTCGATTACATGACATAGCGTAGCCATTCCATAGCTGTGAGATTCCAGCAACAGCGCGGCAACCTGATCAATCATATCCACGGCGATGAAAGGCTCATCTCCCTGCAAATTCACAACAACCTTTTCATCATTGAAAGCATAGTGATCCACGACCTCTGCGAGTCGCTCTGTACCACTATTATGGCTTTCAGCTGTCATGCAGACTTCGGCACCAAACCTCCGCGCTTCCCCGGCTATGCGATCATCATCCGTGGCAATGATGACTTGCTCGGCCCGGGTCTGTCTCGCCCTTTCATAAACATGCTGAAGAATCGTCTTGTCACCAAGCATGGCGAGAGGCTTACCCGGATAACGGGATGATGCATATCGTGCCGGTATGATGATTGAGTAATGCATTATTTTTTACTTTTCTCCAGCAACATCAGCAGGCGCTGGCCAAAGGCTTTTCCCAACTCCACACTTGCTGGCACACACCAGAGCCTGTCATGCGCAAACCGTATACATTTCACTGCATCTTTTTCTGTCATCAGGACAGGACATTGATCTGCAAATTCAACATCGGTACTGACATAAGGGTAATGATCAGGAAATTCATGTTCCTCGATATCCAGCCCTGCATTACGCAATTCATCGAAAAATCTACGGGGATTACCAATGCCTGCAACAGCATGCAGTTTGCCGAAAAACCCGCTCAGGGGTAATGTCTGCGAAGTTTTCAGATTTACGGCAAACTGGCTGGTTACGTTCATCGGGTGTTCGTGTCGTTCGGCTGTTCCATTCACAACAATCATATCAACCTTATCAAGTCTTGCCGGTCGTTCTCGCAATGGCCCTGCCGGCAGACAAAAGCCATTACCAAAACGACGTGCGGCATCTACCACGGCGATTTCTATATCCCTTTGCAGCGCATAATGCTGTAACCCATCATCAGACAGAATGACATCGATGTCATGATGCTCCAGCAATGATCGAATAACCTGCGACCGATCAGGGCCAACGGCCATCGGGCATTCTGTTCTGGAAGCAATCATTACTGCCTCATCCCCAACGACAACATAATCACTGTCACTACGTACCTGTTGGGGCCATGTTTTAGCAGCCCCGCCATATCCACGACTTACGATACCCGGGCGGTATCCCTGATCCTGAAGAAAACGGGCCATCCACATTACCAGAGGTGTTTTGCCACTACCGCCAGCCGTGATATTACCAACAACAACCACGGGAATGGGTGCGCGATAACGCTTCAACAATCCGAGGTTATAGAAGCTGCGTCGTAACCAGACTATAAAACAATACAACCAGGACAGAGGAATCAGCAGATAAAAGGCCAGCGGCCTGTTCTCGCCGTACCAGTAACCAGGTGCTGACTTCATGAGTCATTAAATTGCATTTGGTACAGTGCTGCATAAATGCCGTTGTGTGCCAGCAGTTCAGCGTGTTTTCCTGACTCAACCACTTCACCTTCGTTCATAACATAAATTACATCCGCCTTTTCAATTGTCGATAGCCGATGTGCAATGACCAGGGTAGTACGATTTTTCATCAATACCTCGAGTCCTGCCTGAATATATTTTTCTGACTCAGTATCCAGTGCGGAAGTTGCTTCGTCCAGAATGAGTACCGGTGCATTCTTGAGCAGGGCGCGTGCGATCGCCAGGCGCTGGCGCTGACCACCGGATAACAGCACGCCGTCCTCCCCGACCAGCGTATCCAGGCCTTCCGGCAACTTCTGAATAAATTCCCAGGCATGCGCCCGCTTGGCAGCGTCAATAACCGCTTCAGTATCGGCCTCACCCAGACGTCCGTAAGCAATATTGTGCTCCACGGTATCATTAAACAATGTTACCTGTTGGCCGACGTAGGCTATCTGCTCGCGCAGCGATTGGCGTTCAATGTCGGTTATATCGTGGCCATCCAGGCTGATTACGCCATCCTGAACCTCGTAAAAACGTGCCAGTAAATTGACCAGTGTAGTTTTTCCACTTCCGGACTTACCGACGAACGCAACCATGTCGCCGGATTTGATGTCGATTGATACACCTTTCAATACTTCCGGTTTACTGGGCGCATATCGAAAGTGAACATTTCGGTAGCTAATATCGCCCCTGCATACCTGAAGGCGCCTGGTACCCCTGTCCGGTTCCGGTGATTCATCAAGGAATTCAAAGATAGTCTGCCCTGCTGCGATGCCTCTCTGCAAAACCGTATTGATGGCGGTCAGCCTCTTGATAGAGGGCAATAATACGGACATGGCCACCACATAAGCGGCAAAATCGCCAGGCGTCACCGGTACCGGCATCACCCCGGCAATTACCACGTAGACCGCAACTGCCAGTACCAGTGCAACTACCAGTTGAATCAATGGCACAAACAGTTCATCAGTCGCGACCAGCTTCATGCTCTGCAAACGATTCTGGCTGACTGCCTTCGCATACTGGTTTCTTTCATAATCCTGTCCGCCAAATGCCTTTACGACCAGGTGGCCACTGATGGCCTCTTCCGCGACATGGGTCACCTTGCCCATGGAATTCTGAATATTTTTACTGATACGCCGCAGTCGTTTACTGATGATCAAAACCAGCACAACAACAATAGGCGCTATTACCAGCATACCGATAGACAGATAGACACTGAGATAAAACATCAAGGCCAACTGGAACAGGGCCTTGAGACTGTCAGCAACCAGCACCGTGACCGCCTTGGTTGCCGCTCCCGCAACCTGCTCGGTATTGTATGTAAGCCGTGATAACAGATCACCGGTAGAGGAATGATCGTAAAACCGCGTTGGCAACATAACGAGGTGGTCGAACATCTGTACACGAATTTTGGCGACCACACTTCTTCCCACCCACGATATACAATAGGCAGCAAAATAACTGCTGATACCGCGGATGATAAAAATACCGACTATTGCCAGGGAGAAAATCAGCGCCAGTTCTGAATCAGGCTTGAGAAAGCCCTCATCCATCAATGGCTTCATGAGATAAGCAAAGGTAACATCGGTCAACCCGTTGACTACCATGGCCGCAATACCCAGCAGGAAAACGCGCCAGTGCGGCAGCGACAAAGCCAGCAGTCGTTTGTAGACCTGCAAGCCATCATTCCTGCCAGCAGCTTCTCCTTCTAGCGGCATCTGTACCAGGTTATTGCTCCGGCTCACGCTCGGTGGGTATGGACAGTCGGGTGTAACCCAGTTGCCCGGCGACATCCATTACAGTCACCACGGACTGATGAGGCGCTTTAGCATCAGCACGGATGATAAAAGGCCGTTCGCTATCGGTACCGGCATGCTTGAGAATCGCTGCCTTGAGTGTTTTGCTGTCACGATTCAACACGCGTGTACGATTAATGTAGTACTCACCGGCTGCATTAACGGTAACTTCAACGATATTCTTCTCTTTCGCCTCTTCCTCGGTAGACGCCGTCGGCAAATCTATCTTCACAACTGATTCTTTCTGGAAGGTTGTTGATACCATGAAGAAAATCAGCATGAGGAATACCACGTCAATCAGTGGCGTCAGATTAACGTCAGGTTCGTCCTCTTTTTTCGGCCGCAGATTCATGCCTGATCCCCGCTCCCAGCCTTCATGCCAACATCTTCTTCCCGTTCGCCATGAATCACCTCTACCAGCTTTATCGCTTCTTCTTCCATGCGAACGACATATTCCTCTATCAAACCGCGAAAATACCGGTAAAACATCAGGGTAGGAATCGCCACCACCAGGCCTGCTGCCGTAGTGATCAGTGCCTCGGAGATACCGCCTGCCAGCAGGCTGGCGTTCCCCACGCCCGAAGTTGTAATGGTGTTAAATACCTTGATCATACCAATGACGGTACCAAGCAATCCCAGAAGCGGGGTAATGGAAGCGATCGTACCGAGGGCATTCAGGTAACGTTCCATCTCATGCACGACATGCCGGCCAGTCTCCTCAATGGCTTCCTTCATGATCTCCCGATCATGCTGCAGATTGATCAGCCCTGCCGCCAGTACCCGTCCCAGCGCTGAGCCTTGTTTCAGCCGCTGCAGGGATTCCTGGTCAAAAGACTGTTCCCTGAACTGGGCCCAGACATTAGCCACCATATTCGGCGGGATGATTTTCTTTTTCTGCAGGGTCCAGAACCGTTCGGCTATGATGGCAAAAGCAGCTATCGAACAAAGCAGGATAGGAACCATGACCCATCCACCAGCTTTTACAATCTCAAACACAGACCAGTTTCCTTATGGTTTAAAAAGTGGACGCATAATACTGTATTTTGCCCCTCAGTGCTCAGTCGCCTGATACCAGATCTTTCGCTGTTCCTGCCGGTAGATTTCCCTGCGATAGTCTCCGGGCTGCAAACGGAAGTGGTAACGCAACATCCCGCTATGAGCGGTGTTGAGCTGCTGCGCCCCATGTGCACGATAACGCTCGGCCACCACTGCCCGAGGAAATCCAAAGCGATTACGATAACCGACCGAATAGACAACCTCCCTGGGCCTAACCCTGTCAATGAAGGCGACCGAAGACGAGGTTGCGCTACCATGATGTGGTGCCAGCAGGATGTCTGCCCGCAGGCCCTCACGAAAACGACTGGTTAGCATACGCTCTGCGGTCTCCTCTATATCCCCCGCCAGCAGGACGCTACCCCCAGGCCCGCTTATCCTGAGCACACAGGACCGATCGTTTTCTTTCATTGCTCCCGGCGTATCTGGATGCAGAAAGCGAAACTCGACGCCATCCCATTGCCAGAAATCGCCCGACTGGCAGGCCGATGCCTCGCCACTGTCAGCCAGATAACGCGAACCCGGCATTACAGTCAATCGCTCAATGCTGAAATCATTGCTGATGGACTGATAGCCCCCGACATGGTCACGGTCATCGTGAGACAAAACAACGTGGTCGAGCTGCTTCACACCCTGGTGCCGCAAATAAGGAATGACGACACTCTGCCCAATATCAAAACTGTCATCATTACTGAATCCCGTGTCATATAGCAGTGTACGGGTCGCGGTTCTGACCACCACACTCAAGCCCTGGCCGACGTCCAGAAAGTCGACCTGGAATTCTCCTGCCTTCAATGAAACGGGAGTAACTGCGAATAGCGGCGTTATCATGAGTATGCCGGTGATACGATGACTAACCGATCGCTGAAACAGCAATAACACAATACCGAGTGAAACCAGAAGCAGTACCCAAACAGGCGGATGCGGCAGGTACATAACCGCGTATTCATGCCTGCTTGCCATTTCCAGCAACCACCAAAGCCACTCCATAAGCCTGTTTGCTGAATGCAGGAAGAAGGCAGCAACCTGTGGTTGCAGAAAAGCCAGTGCTGCCCCGATCAGACTTAATGGTACAACCAGCAAACCCACCAACGGAACGGCAACAAGATTCATCACAGGCGCCAGTAGAGATATCTGGTTAAACAGCAGGCTGCCGAGTGGCATCATACCGATCATGAGGAACCACTGTATCTTCACCAGCCGATAGATTCGGCTTGCCCGTGTTACGGTAGCTCGCTGATCCTTCGCGAGCGTAAGCAGAATCAGGCCAACCGCGAGAAATGACAACCAGAATCCCGCAGACAGCACAGCCAGCGGATCCAGCACCAGTACCAGCAGTAGTGCTGACTGCAGCACATCAAACGGCGCGGCCAGCCTGCGTGTAAGTACTGCGAACACAACGACCGCGAGCATAATCAAAGCACGTAGTGTTGGCACTGAAAAACCGGCAAGTGCCGCATATATTAATGCTGCCAAGAGACCGAGGATAATACCGGCATCCTGCGCTGGTCTGATCACACATAATCGTGCACTGGACTGCCAGGTCACCCGGCCCAGCCAGAAAAATAACCCGTATACCAGGCCCACATGCAGACCGGATATTGCCATCAAATGAATAGTCCCCGTACGCGAGAGCACATCCCATTGATAAGGCTCGATGAATTGGCGATTTCCGGTAACCAGGGCAATCAGTAACCCGCCAAATTCACTCTGCGGAATAATCATCCTGATTTTTTCTGTCAGTATCTGTCTGACGAGATCCAGTGAAACACGGCTATGCAGCAACCTGGCACTGCCTGTGTTCCTCACATAACCGGTAGCTGCAATACCCCGGCTAAACAACCACCGCTCATAATCAAAACCGCCGGGATTGGCAAACCCGTGCGCGGGCTTCAGCTTGATGTCAATCTTCCAGAATTGCCCCGACCTGAGTTTATGTTTTGGGTAATACCAGCTCAACCTGATGCGCTGATGCCATTCAAGCGGTATCCCTTGGATTTGGCTGATGTCAAAATCAAACCGTACGCTTTGAGCGCCAGCTTCAGGTATGGAGGCAATTTCCCCGCTGACTGTGATGGTTTGGCCATCCATCACCGCAGGCAGGGCAACGGGATGGAACCATTGCAGATAGACCATCACCCACATCAGGCCGGCAAAGATAAAAACCAGCAATCGCAACCACCGTAAACCCAGCCATATCCCAGGAACCAGCAGCAAGACTGACCCTGGCCATACATAGTCGGGCAGGTATATCGCCCACATTATCCCGAGCAGAAACCCGAGACCGGTTAACGGCATAAATTTTTATCGGAATATGACATCTGCATGGTGGATTATGGGAGAATGCGACTTTGTACCAACTCTACTTTTATGCAGTGCGTTACAAGATTCTTACATGGCTGGTGCGACAATACACCGAGGTTCACGAACATAAGAGCCTTGGTATTTTCGGACGATTACTGGATGACCCCTATCTATTTCATCTTAATGAGCGTTCAGTACCCGGGGCGTTCGCAGTAGGGCTGTTCTGTGCGTGGATACCTTTACCCTCGCAGATGATCATAGCGGCGGCACTTGCAATCATCCTCAGGGTCAACGTCCCCATATCGGTGATACTGGTCTGGGTCACTAACCCCGTAACGATTCCACCGATGTTCTACTTTGCCTATGTCCTGGGGACATGGATCACCGGCGAACCCGCCCAAAGATTTGAGTTTCAACTGAGTACTGACTGGCTCATGAGAGAACTCAGTGTCATTGGTGGGCCGCTATTGATCGGCTGTGCAATCCTGGCGATCAGCTCATCGGCTGCTGGCTACCTGTTGATGCGATTGTTCTGGAATCAGCGGTTATCGCGCTTTCTACATCTCAAGGTAGAGCGCCATCAAAGAGAACGCAAACGCCGAATACTGAAACCGGATTAATCGTTTTTCAGTTGGCCTTCGCGTAGCTGCCATACCTGGTCCATCCGTGAAGCCATGGCTTCGTCATGGGTAACCAGCACCAGGCTCGTGTTGAGCTCCTCATTCAATTCAACAAAAAGCTCGTACACATGCGATGCGGTATGAATATCCAGGTTTCCCGTAGGCTCATCTGCAAGCACACATTCTGGCGAGGTCACCAGTGCCCTGGCTATAGCAGCCCGCTGACGCTCTCCTCCTGATAATTCTGCTGGCTTGTGCATCAGACGATGCTGCAAACCCACTCGTTCCAACATGCTTGCGGCCTGCTCCATGGCCTGCTGCCTGCTCAACTGTGCACCAATAAGCAGCGGCATGGACACATTTTCCAGTGCAGTAAACTCAGGCAGCAGATGGTGAAACTGATAGACAAAACCCAGTGTGCGGTTACGCAACCTGCCCAGATTTTTTTCATTCAGGCCGGTCACATCATGCCCGCCGATCAGCACCTGTCCCTCAGTTGCCTGATCCAGGCCGCTCAGCAAATGCAGTAATGTACTCTTGCCCGCACCTGAGGCCCCCACAATAGCTATCCTGTCTCCAGGCATGACATTAATATTGATGTCATGCAGAATCTGAATCTTGCTATCACCCTGAACGTAGGTTTTTCCCAGGTATTTACAGGATATGATCGGTTGCAGGTCACTCATACCGCAATGCCTCTACCGGATGCGTCCTGGATGCACGCAATGCAGGATACAGAGTCGCCAGTATGCTCACGAGGAAGCTGATACCGCACACCAGGGCGACATCTGACCATATGATTTGCGATGGCAATTCGCTGATGTAATAGATGCTCGGATCGAGGAACCGGGTATCAAACTGGCGTTCAATAAACTGCACAATGGTTTCAATGTTATCCGCCAGCAAAACCCCGCCAATCATGCCGATGATGGTACCCAGTAACCCAATCACAGTACCCTGCACCATGAACACCTGCATCACGCTGGACGGTGACATACCCAGCGTCCTCAGTATGGCGATATCTGATTCCTTGTCTGTGACGATCATCACCAGCGTTGAGACAATATTAAAGGCGGCAACCGCGATAATCAGGGACAGGATCACGAACATGACTGTTTTTTCCATCTGCACCGCACGAAAGAAATTCGCATGGCGACGGGTCCAGTCCGTTACATAATAACCCGCACCCAGCTTTTGAGAGATTTCATATTGTTTTCGCGGTGAACTGAATAATTCCTTAATCTGCAACCGCACACCGCTGACTTCGTCTTTCATGCGTAATAGTTTGGCCGCATCCTTGACATGCATCAGCGCCAGACCGCTATCAAACTCGTGCATACCAACCTCGAATGTACCGACCAGGGTAAATCGTTTCAGTCTCGGCATGACGCCTGCCGGCGACACGTTAAGCTGGGGAGATACAACCGTGATCTTGTCGCCAGGCCAGACACTCAAGGCACGCGCCAGTTCATGACCAAGTATAATGCCGTACTCTCCTGGTTTCAGATCATCCAGGCTGCCTTCATTCATGCGCTCAGCCACCGCTGAAACGGATGACTCCTGTTCCGGCAATATTCCCCTCAGCAATGCGGCATGCACATTTCCGGAGTGACTGAGCATGACCTCACCACGAATATAAGGGGCGCTACCGGTAATCTCTTCATCCACTTCCAGTTGTGCTGCCACCGATTTCCAGTCATCCAGCCCTCCGCTCGCGGCTGCTACGGTAATGTGCGAGGTCATTACCAGGATTCGGTCCCGAAGCTCCTGCTGAAACCCGTTCATTACAGATAGCACGGTAATCAGCAGAATGATTGCCAATGCGATACCAACAATTGATATGGAAGATATAAATGAAATGAAATGGTTACGCTTTTTTGCACGCAGGTAGCGCAGGCCAATAAAAAGCTCTAGGGAAAAGTTCATGGGGGCGGATTAAACCACAGTTACTAAAGCCGTGACATTGTGAATGTGGCCCAGGCCAGTATGATTTTTAATGCCTTTCTGCGGCAGATCTCCGTTTATATGTGTCTGCCAGATATGTCATATTACGATCAATATGGCATAGGCATATATGTCATCTGTCCGGGGTATTTCTGTCTAAAAATTCCATAATATAAGTTAATATCGTACATTTCCTCATAATTTACAATGAGTTATATATCCACACAAAACACTGACATCAATCAGTCAAGTTGGTACAGTTTGTGCTCCAATTATCCAGACGATTCAGGGTTAACCCCGAACAGCTTTAGGGATATACTCATCAGGCTTCGGCCAAAGCGGCTGAATCGAGACAACCCAGGAGACAATAAATGCGTAAATTTTTAATTCTTCTTTTAGCGCTTTTTATGACAGCGGGCATACCGATGGTACAGGCTGCCGATGATGGCACTGCCAAACCAACTAAACCCAAAGATGGCGATAAGGAACCTGAATGTGACTAAGTTGGATTCACCAATAACAATAATAACCTAGACCACAGCAATCATTCCTGACTGCCGGTTCATCCCGGTGGTTGGAATAAACATAATCCCGCGGATTATGTAACCCGGCTCAATAATGAGCCAAAACAAAAATATCTGGACAAATAAATCCTCAGGAGGAACATAGATGAACAAGCTTTATAAAGTACTGGCATCCAGCGTATTGGTAGCAGGTCTTGCTGTATCGGGCGCCGCCTCAGCCGAGAAAATGGCTGTAGGTATTACCCCTACCGAAGACCATGTTACGGTCAAGCATAATGGCAAGAACATCAAGATTATGCGCAACCAGAACCAGAAGAACACTGTGAACCCCTCATTCGCAAAGACTTCTCGTAAATGTCCCCCGTTCTGCATCCAGCCG
>JBFFRZ010000027.1:0-15177 GCA_041572715.1 Gammaproteobacteria bacterium | reverse complement strand
ATTATCGAACATTCAGGCATCCCCTGACGGGAGTGCCGACGTTCAGACGAGAATACCTGAACCTGCAGGCTTTGCAGCGTATCGGTGTTCATGGGGCGACGATCCTTTGTTATGGCGAGCGGCATCATCGTGATGCCGTTCTGGTGCTCGAGTCACTTGAAGAATTTACGGATATGGATGACTGGAACAAGAATTATGCTGGACAGTTGCCGCTCGAGGAAGTTGAAGCTACCCTGTACGAGGTCGCCGCTGCGCTTTACCGAATACATCAGGGCCACTACCAGTATGGCTGTCTCTACGGTAAGCATATTTTTATCCGTATTGGTCAGGATGTGCCGCAAGACCGGGTGCGCTTCATCGATCTGGAAAAGATGCATCGGGGATTATCGGTCAGTATAAGCATCAGACGGGATATGCGGCAGTTCATCAGGCGTTCGAATTACTGGCAACCGGGACATCTTGAGATGCTGCTGCAGGACTATGCCAGTATGTACGCGGATCCGGAAATGATTCTGAGTATGTTTTCATAGAGCCGAGGTATAGCAGGTTTCTGCTTCGCGACAGTGTCTTCGATCCAGGCAGTCGCAAGACGGCTTGCAGGGTATGATGTGAGATATAAATGAGGTAATGTTGTCAATTGTGCGGCTACATATGTCAAAACATAATAGATTCAGGATGTTGATACACGTGTTGATAACCACGCTCACGCTGGCGGGGTTGGTCAGTGTTGCCTGGGCCTGGACGGAACGTTACGAGTTGCCAGCCCGTGAAGATGTCCTGATACAAATTAACGATCCACGTCATGAGCGGCTGGATCCGGAGCAAATCAATATCCTGGTCTGGAACATGCAGAAAGGAACCAGGGGCAGCTGGGAGAGCGATTATCAGCAGCTGTCAAAAGGCAAGGACATACTGTTACTTCAGGAAGTGCTGCTGGATGAAAACATGGGGACTATTCTGGATGAACATGAGGACTATTCCTATCATGTTGCCGCTTCATTCAGGGATAGTTGGGACAACCATATTGTCAGCGGCGTCGCCACTGCTTCAGTAGCCAGGCCGATTGCTTCGTCATATCTGCGTAGTTATTACCGTGAGCCAGTGATTGCCACGCCGAAGATGGCAATTGTTGCGAAGTATTCGCTCGCGGGTACGGACAAGACGCTGTTGACCGCAAACATTCACGCCATCAATTTTGTCAGTAAGGAAAAACACAGGCATATGCTGAGTGAACTGGAACTCTTGCTGGCTGGACATGACGGGCCGGTTATCCTTGCCGGTGATTTCAATACCTGGACAGAGGAAAAGACCCTAAGCCTGAAACAAATGGTCCGACGTCTGGGATTGAGTGAGGTCAGTTTTTCTAAAGATGAAAGAATCCGGGTGTTTGGAAACGCGCTTGACTGGGTGTTTGTAAAAGATTTGTCAGTTGAGTTTTCAATCGTCCATGGTTCTGTAAACGGTTCCGATCACAAGCCCATGGAGGTGGCGTTTTCACTTTCAGACTGATTACACAAGGGGCCCGAAAAATAACAGCAGGATAGGTCTGTTTGTTATTTTCTGGCCCAGTCCGGACTTCTATCGCCCTGGCTTGTTGTCTTCCAGGTGTCGCGCATGCCAGTAGGAACGTACGTTGTTTCGCAGGCTTCGTAGCGTAAGCGTAATCGCGATCTCTTCAAGCGCAACCAGGATTTGCAGCAGGGCAAACACGCGGAACAACCAGGGAAAATCGAACAATAATAATGAAAACACGGAGATGCTCATCGTGACGACCGAGGTTTTTGCAGCCCATGTATGATAACTGGGCAGGTTTTTGAATTTAATCAAACCCACCAGCATTGGTAACAGGTAGGCAAACAATACGAAGATAATATACGCTGCCTCGCGTATGATAATCTCCGGCCATAGCCACCATACGGCAAGAGGCACAACCAAAAAGGTCGTCAGGTCACCCCAACTGTCCAGTTGTGCACCCAGTTCTGAAGTTTCATGCAGCGTGCGCGCGAGATAACCATCAATGGCGTCGGATAACAGTGCCAAGGCGAGTAATGCAAGAAACCAGTAGGCCAGACCATGCCATGCCAATAACAGCAGAAACGGAGCCGCAATTATCCTGAACTCACTGAAAAGATTGGGTAGGGTAAGCCAGCGGTTGTGAAACATAGCGGTTCATACTATCAGTTAGGTTTGATGGCCCGCAATGCAGACATAGTATTTGATCAGCTTTTAGCGGGTTTGTCATGATCATGTTCATGCAGTAAAAACGCTATAGCCACAATCAGAAGCAATGTTGACGGCCAATGATGATTAAAGAAAGTGATTTATGAGACTTTGACAGGATATAACCATGAAAAGTCAGGCAACGGCTGGCTTGTATGCCAACAGAAACGACTGCCTGATGCAGGCCGATGTCTATGGCGAGGCCGGCCCATGATTGCTACACCAGTGTTATCGCAGGCTACAGCGCTATGATGATATGGTATGCCTAATATTGAGTTCGTACGGACAGGGTGGAGTTCTGTCTGGACGTGCTCAACTCCTTGAGTCTCGCAGAAGTAAACATACAGGTTATAGCGAATTATGAAACAAGCACTTTCCCCGCTAAATTATGTTGCCAGCCATCCGGGACGGTTCTCGGTTGACGTGCTGAAAGGTTTCAGGGAAAACCAGGGACTGCTGCTTGCCGGGGCAGTTGCCTACTACACCTTGCTGTCAATCATACCGATGTTCGCGCTGGTATTGATTGTGCTTTCATATTTTATCGAGATAGAAATCCTGCTCGAGACTCTGGCCACGTTCCTGATGATGGCAACAACAACCAGCACCGGGGTGATGATCGAACACCTGCAAACGTTCCTTGCCAACTGGAAAGTAATCGGGGCCGTCGGCATCCTGCTGCTGCTATTTTTCAGTTCGCTGGCGTTTACCGTGCTGGAAAATGCCATGTCCACGATTTTCTTTCACCGACAGCTCAAGCATCAACGCCATTTTATGGTATCTGCGGTGATACCCTATATTTACATTTTGCTGCTTGCCCTTGGACTTCTGGTGGTCAGTTTAATGGCTGGCTGGTTGCATCAACACAGTGCAGATACGCCATCCCTGCTGGGATATGAACTCAACATGACACAGACTACTACTACGATTCTGTATGTCGTTGGTGTGCTTGGCGAGGTATTGCTCCTTACATCTGTCTACCTTGTTATGCCATTGGGTCGGTTGGCATGGTCACATGCCCTGGTGGGTGGTATTGCTGCAACAGTGATGTGGGAAATCACCCGGCATATCCTGATCTGGTATTTTTCCACGCTGTCTTTTGTCAGCGTGATATATGGGTCCTTTGCGACGGCGATCGTGGTCCTGCTCAGCTTTGAATTTGCTGCCATCATATTGTTGCTGGGTGCGCAGGTCATCGCCGAGTATGAACGCATTGATCATGGTGGTGTGACGCCCAAGGATATAAAATGATTACAGATTTCAGTTTGACAGGAGCATCTGGAGCAGGGTGCATAACAGTTTTTTCAGTAGAAGCATCAGGATTTGAATAAAGCATTTTTCAAGCATGCCATTTTCAATCTCCAGCCTCTGGAATTATTTAATGCAGACTATTTCAGTAAATTATCATCATTTCGACTGATGCGGCCCTCTGATGACTGACCTCACCACTATTCAACAGATCGCCGTGATGGCATTGCCGGTTCTGCTGGCGATTACTGTACATGAGGCGGCGCATGGATACGCAGCCCGAAAGTTTGGCGATAACACCGCCATGATGCTGGGCAGGCTCTCGCTCAATCCACTTAAACATATTGATCCGGTTGGCACCGTGCTGGTACCAGTCGTAGTGTATTTGACGACTGGCTTTTTGTTTGGATGGGCAAAACCTGTTCCAGTGAACTTTCGCAACCTGCGTAATCCCCGTCGTGACATGGCGCTCGTCGCCGCAGCGGGCCCGGGCGCTAATCTTCTTATGGCGATTGCCTGGGTTGTAATTATCAAACTTGGACTTCTGGTTGGTGATACTGCCCCCTGGGTCACCCTGCCGCTGATCTATATGGGTGGGTTCGGGCTGCTGATCAATGTGATTCTGATGGTGCTCAACATGCTGCCAATATTGCCGCTGGATGGCGGGCGAGTATTGAGCCCCATGCTGCCACCCAGGCTGTCGGTCTATTATGTCCGTCTTGAACCCTATGGTCTGTACATTATCCTTGGCTTGTTGGTCACCGGTCTGCTCGGACAGATCATCTGGCCAATCGTACAGGTAGTACAGGATTTGCTTCGTGGGCTAGTGGGTCTTTAATGGTTTTTCGTGAATTGATTTCACTACCCTGGTTGACCGTAGGCTAATAAACCTTAAAGCCAATGCCTTGGCTGGCGTTTCAGCTGGACGCAAGCCCTGTACGGAATGCGGCTTTGTTTAGATGATCCGGCAGCCGTAGGTGATCACACCGACATTCAGTCCAGGCACGATGGTTTCCACGGCTTCGTCAATCACGTGCCAGCCATTATGAGTATAGAAATCAATGGCAGCCTGGTTGAATGATTCACAACCCGCCTGCGCAGAATCCATGCCATTGTGCCTCAAGGCTTTGAGTTGATGTTCAAGCAACTTTTTGCCAACACCCTGGCGTCGATGTTGTTTCACGACCCAGAGATGGTCGATGCAGTTGGACATGTGGTCCGCGTAGCCGATAACCTCATCGCCTACAAGGGCGATGCTGGCCTTATCCAGCTTCGGTCCAAGTATTGATGCGAAGGACTCCGGCGTACGCTGCTGGCAGAGTTTATGTGGTATGTGGTCATCATAAATTTCATGCCAGCAGTCATTAACCAGCAAAGCTATTGCTTCCAGGTCTGTTGTGCCGGGCTTTTCGATCCGCAGGCGAGGGAACTCGATAATGTTAGTCATTGTTGAATTGGCTCGTGCTATACGATGTATAATTGCGACATCGCCTCCTTAGCTATTGTGTCCGAAATGCATTTGCACGACATCAATACGATGATCACGGAAACCAGCCTCGCAGAACGCAAGATAGTATCTCCACATCCTTCTGAAATAATCGTCATATCCATTCTCTTCCAGCCATGCTTCCTCGCGATTGAAATATTCGTGCCAGGCCGAAAGTGTCGTCGCATAGTCTTCACCGAATTCGTGAGTATCTAGAAGTTTCAGACCGGCTTTGTCAGCATGTTGACCGAGGTGTCTGCTGGTGGGCAGCATGCCGCCAGGAAAGATATATCGCTGAATGAACCCGCCGGGATTGTTTTTATAACCCTCGAAAAGTTCCTCTTCAATCGTGATGGACTGGATCACAATGTTTCCACCGGGTTTCAGGCTTTGCTTGAGCATATCGAAATACCTGTTCCAGTACTTTTGACCCACAGCCTCGACCATTTCGATTGAGACAATATGGTCGTATTGCTTATCGATGGCCCGGTAATCCATAATCTCAAGCAATACACGATGATCCAGACCAGCGGTGTTCATTCGCTTGCGTGCATAGTCGAGCTGCTGGCGTGAAAGTGTAATACCCGTGACCAGGCATCCTCTGCGAGCGGCAAATTCAGCGAAGCCACCCCAGCCACAGCCAACCTCAAGTATGTGATCCCCGGGCCTCGTATCCAGGCGGTCCAGTATGCGCTGGTATTTCCTGTGTTGCGCTTCCTCAAGATCATAAGTGTCCTGAAATAATGCAGATGAGTAAGTCATGCTCCTGTCCAGCCAGCGGGAGTAGAACTCGTTGCCAAGATCATAATGAGCCGCAATGTTGCGTTTGCTCCCGCTTGGGGTGTTTGAATTCAGCCAGTGATCAAGTGAAGTCAGCCATTTCTGCAATAGTGAACGTTGATCGTGTTCTTCCAGCGCATCAAGATTGAGTGACAGAAAATACATCAGTTGTGACAGGTCACTGGTATCCCAACGGCCTGACATATAGCTTTCGGCAAAACCAATATCGCCTTTCCACCAGAGCGCAAAAAGTACCTGTGCAAGGGCATGGAAGGTGATATCTGCGGTTGGCCCCGGATTGGGCGCGCTGAGCTGTACACAGCTATCATCATTGAGCCTGACGTTGAGCTGACCAAATTCGATGTTGCGAAACACCCGGCTCACGAGCCGGTGTTGCCAGCTTCCCGGGGGTTTGTCAAGAACACTGCCGTTAATGGTAATTTCTGCGGTTGTCATTAACTCACCTCATTTTTCGGTGCAGGGGGTTTTGTATAAAACGGTGACCCGGACAGCCAGATCCAGAGCGCGTGCCAGTGTATGGCTACGAGCACTTTTATTGTTTGCAATGGAACGCGCAGGGTCTGGATTACAAGATTGAGGGTATTGAATGCAATCAGTTTGCCCTTGATTGCGGCGACCAGCATCAACTCGCCGTGCTGATATTCGCGAATGCTTACAGTCGCAATATCTGAAGGCTTGCCAATTCTAAATTCATAGTCGGCGTCCATGCTGATGAAGGGTGACACATGGAAGTGCTTTGCATGATGCTGGCTTACAGGCCAGTGCATCGGCTTGTTGTTGCCATGCAGAAGGTAATAATGTTTCTCACCAAAAGTGTTGTTGACTTCGCAGATCACTGCCAATGGTTTGTCATCCCGGTCCATGCAGTACCAGACGGCCATAGGGTTGAATACCCAGCCCAGCACCCTCGGGAAAGCCAGTAGTAATATGCGATGTGGGGAGGGCTTTACGTCATACTCTAGAAGTATGGTTTCTGCCCATTCGCGAAGACTGAGCTGAGCCTTGTCCCCGGGCAGATGATCCCTGCTGTAAAAAGCCAGCAGGTTGAACCGGTTTACCGAGAACAGGGAACTGCTACGGTGTGCTTCATCCAGTTGATCAACATCAATCAGCAGATTCATAATCCGATAAATGAATCGGTATGAAACCGGAAACAGCCGCCGATGCATTACCTGTCCGCTATACATTGTGACCGCGTCGCTCATGCCGGCGTTAAGCTGTTGCCTGTCTGTCTTATGCAGCATGTGAATGGACTGCGTGAGTCTTTTCATCGGGCTGGTGTTGCCATGGTATTTTCGCGCCAAACTGCCTGGCGACGGTGATGGCCGACTTGAGGCCATCTTCGTGAAAGCCATAGCCCAGCCATGCGCCGCAGTACCAGGTACTCTGTTGTCCCTGCATCGCCGCTATGGATTTTTGTGCAGCTACTGCGCCAGTACCAAAAACCGGGTGGTCATAGCTGAGCTCATCAATCACTTTGCCGGGATCCGGTTCAGTCTCGGGATTTAGTGAGACAAAATATTGCTTGCTGGTATTCAGGCGTTGTAATGAATTCATCCAGTAGGTGACGCTGGCTGGTGGTGCCGATGCATCGGTCTGTTGCCTGCCCATGAAATTCCATGAACTCCATACACGTTTACGCCTGGGCATCAGTGCGGGGTCGGAATGTAAAAGTACCCGGTTGGACTGGTAAGGTATCGACTCAAGCGCCCTGGTTTCCTGTTCGGTCGGGCTACGCAGTAGGGCGAGGGCCTGGTCACTGTGGCAGGCGAATATGACCTCGTCATACCGTACGGAGTTTTGCCGGGTATGAACCATGACGCCATCCGGCCTGCGATCGACCGATAAAACACGACTGTTGAGGATGGCATCGTTACCGATGTCTTCGAGCATGGCGTAAAGATAAGACCACGATCCATCTTTCACCGTATACCATTGCGGATGATCGTTGATGCTTAGAAGTCCATGGTTGGCAAAGAACTGGATGAAACGTGACGCTGGAAATTCACTGACCTGCTCCCTGGGGCATGACCAGATGGCCGCAGCCATTGGATAAAGGTAGTGGTGACGGAATTCCTGGCCCATTGTGTGCTGATCAAGGAATGCTCCAAGGCTGGTGTCATCGTCAATATCGGGCAAGGTGCTTTTCGCCAGTCGATTGAAACGGACAATGTCCCTGAGCATTTTCCAGTGTCCCGGTTTTAGCAGGTTGCTGCGCTGACCGAATACCGAGTTCAAATTGCTGCCGGCATATTCCAGCCCGCCTCTATCAAGCGACACCGCGAAGGACATATTGGTTGGGTATCCCTGCACACCGAGATGACGAAAAAGTTCGACAAGATTCGGGTAATTACGGTGGTTGTACACCATGAAGCCGGTATCTACCGGGATTGTTCGGTCAGCTTCCTGTATCTCGTAGGTGTGGGTATGCCCGCCAAAACGTGAGTCGGATTCGTACAGCGTGATGTCGGCGGTTGACCGCAGCAGCCAGGCGGCAGAAAGACCGCTGATGCCGCTGCCGATGATGCATATCTTGCGTTTCTGATGTACAGGTTTCATTCTATGTCCTGATTTTGTAGAAGAATAATTGTTGATTATGTCCAGAAAATCTGAAAAAATACTAAACAATATCTGTTCATAAGTAAAGAAAATGATGAAAAAACTTGTACTAACGTTGTCTGTCGCGATTTCAGGTTTGTTACTGGTGACTGGTCAGGGCCATACGCAGCCTGGCGGCGAGAAAACGGTAGGCACCGCGCAGGCCATGAAATGTGCGGGGTTGCTGAACCACGAAGTCCGCTACCTGAACAATTCGCAGCGGGTCCGGCTATGTGAGGCTTATGCAGGCAAGCTGGCGCTGATCGTCAATACGGCCAGTAAGTGTGCCTACACAAATCAGTACGATGGACTGGAGAAGCTTTACGAGCGTTACAAGGATAAGGGCCTGGTGATATTGGGCTTTCCGTCTAATGATTTCGGTGCGCAGGAGCCAGGCACCGAAAAAGAGATTCAGAATTTTTGTCGTCTCACCTACAGCGTTAATTTCCCGATGTTTTCCAAGACAAGTGTACTGGAGCAAAATGCAGACCCGATTTACCGGGAGCTGGCGCAAGCCAGCGGGCGCTACCCGGCGTGGAATTTTCATAAATACCTGGTCGATCGCAATGGACAGCTGATCGCGGACTTCCCGTCGCATGTTGATCCATTTGACCCGGGTCTCGTGAACCTGATTGAGTCAAATTTGTGAAGCATGTCTGGATCATCGGTGGCAGTGAGGGTATCGGTCTGGCCGTTGCCCGCGAAATTAAGGCGTCAGGAAGTGCGGTGACCATATCTGCGCGTAACGCGGATCGGCTTCAGCAACTCAAGGAGCTGGAGGGTTTCGATATCCTCACGCTTGATGCCACCCGGCCAGATGCCGTAGAGCAGGCTGTGCAGCAGATGTATTCTGACTCCGCTCCACGGCCCGACAACGTTCTCATCAACCTGGGTGATTATGAACCCAGGTCTCTAGAGGATTACAGCCTGGAGCTTTTTGAGCGCCTCAGTGCAGTGAATTATCTTGCACCAGTGAGCTTGCTGGTGCATCTGTTACCTGCCATGAAAGCTGCAGACGGGGGCAACATCTGGGTCAATGCAAGTCTTGCGACCTATCGCGGGCTGCCTAAATCCGCGCCGTACAGTGCTTCGAAAGCGGCTGTGGTGTCGCTGGTTGAATGCCTGGTGCCAGAAGCCCAGCGGTGGGGTATTCACCTGGGGCTCATTAATCACGGTTTTGTGCGAACACGACTAACCGCAAAAAACACATTTGACATGCCCATGTTGATCGAGCCCGAGGACGCGGCCAGCCGTATTATCAAAGGCATGCGTAACAAACAGTACGAAATCAGGTTCCCAACCGTGTTTGCGCTATGGATGAGGCTGTTACGGATTATGCCGTACTCTTTCTACTATGCGCTGACCCGAAAAATGGTGGCGAATGATGTCTGATGGGGTTTACCAGCAGGCGCTCACGGCGTATATCCGGTTGTTCGAGACAATGACGCCGGCGAGCCTGGAGACGTTGAACGAATATTTTGCCAGCGATGCGCTCTTTGAAGACCCATTTAATGCCGTTCAGGGTGTCGCTGCCATACAGCGTATTTTCGCACATATGTATGAGGTCTGTGAGCACCCGGAGTTCACCGTATTGTCATCTGCATTATCGAATGATATGGCGTGGTTGTATTGGGATTTCACTTTCACCTACAGGAGCAGACTGATGAAGATAACCGGTGTCAGTATGGTGAGGTTCAGCGAGGACGGGCTCGTATTAATGCACACGGATTACTGGGATGCCGGCAGTCAGCTATACGAGAAACTGCCTCTGATCGGCCGGCTCGTCAAAGGTCTTCACAGGTTGTTCAGCGTAAAGCAACCTGTATCTGTTTCACAAACGATAGCACTTAACTAATCGGGTTATACAATATGGAAACACAGAACAAATCAGAATCTGGCGGTCAGACTTACCGCATTGGTGCGGTATCAAAGCTGACGGGTATCAGCCCTGATACGCTTAGGGTGTGGGAACGTCGATACCAGGTGGTCGAACCGAACCGCACCGTTAAGGGTGGTCGGCTATACAGTCGCGAGGATGTCTCCCGACTGGTCAAGATCAAAGCTCTGGTGGACCAGGGGCATGCGATCAGTACCCTGGTGTCATTGAACGAAGAGGAGTTGCATCAGCGTTTGTCACAGCTTTCGGGTATGCAGCCACTGGTTGAACAACTGGACAGTCACAAGGTCTGCGTCGTGGGCAGGGCCCTTGCTATTAAGGTTCGATACGCGGAGAAGCCTTCGCATATCGAAATACTGGGTGCCTTTGAAAATATTGATGACTTCGCCGGCAGTGGCCTCGCTTGCGACAGCCTGGTGTTTGAGTTGCCTGTGATAGATGCAGATACGATCAAGCTGATTGATCAGGACCTGTTACGGCAAAGGGCCAGTCAGATTATTGTGGTGTATGCGTTTGGGCAGAACCGCTTTATCAGGCAGCTGGGCCGTTATGCCGCGCAGGTACTTAAGGCGCCGATCGCTGATGATTTACTCTGGCAGGCGCTGTCGAGGCCTCTTCAGGCTCAACAGCCGGTAGAGACCGATGACATCACAATCAATAATGCCGAGCTGGAAATTATTCCCCCGCGACTGTTTACGCCACAGCAAATGGCTTATTGCGCGAATATTGAGTCCAAGCTGCAGTGCGAATGCCCGCATCACATGTCACAGATGATCGAGACTATGGTTGCATTTGAGCATTACAGTGCCTCCTGTGAAAACCTGACCCCGGATGATGCAAGCCTGCACAACTATCTTCATGTTATGACAGCCAAGGCAAGGTACATGATGGAAAAGGCTTTGAGCACGTTGCTTGAAGCCGAGAATATCGATGTCAGCAAGATTGCTTCCCGTATCAACAACTAGAGCTAGGAGACCAAATGTAATGAACACACGGCAATATAGCGCCTCTGCTTTACTGGGTTTGGCACTGCTTTTGCTGCTTCCGCTCACCGTGTCAGCGAGTAACGTCAAGGTCACACCACTAGGCAGTCATGATGGCGAATTCTGTCGTTACGACAGAGCTATCTTACTGGAAGACCCAGATGGAACGCGCCTGCTTTATGATGCAGGTAGAACGGTAGCGGGTGCGGATGATCCCAGGCTGGGCAAGATCGATGTTGTTCTTGTCAGTCACATGCATGGCGACCATGTTGGTGATCGTCACATACCAGGGGTTAATGCCGGAGAATGCGGCGCTCCCGACATGTCGATGGTTGCCGTGCCCACCACCAATAGTGTCCAGATAGCCCACGCAAAGAAGGCGGCTATCCTTACAGGTAGCGAGATGCCGAAATTCTTTTCTGCCAAGTTAACATCGATTGGTGGTGATCCGAAACAGTCACAGCTTGTGCGTTTTGGCGGCAGTAAAAAGATCGCCGGTGTCACAATCACGACGGTGCCTGCTGTGCACTCCAATGGTATTGCGGGAGCAATGATCGGTTGTGAGCTGGGTGACATGCTGGACGAGTCCGGACTAACCGCTTACGCGGGGCCGCCCACCGGTTACGTTGTAACGTCAGCAACGGTCTTTCGGTATATCTCTCCGGAGACACCGGTATCACGGCAGAGCAGGATAGCGTTGTCAGGCAGCACTACGGCGTGCAGCTGGCAATCATGAACATCGGTGATACCTTCACGACGGGCCCGAAAGAAGCGGCTTTTGTCGTCAATGAATTGATCAAGCCGGCCTCGGTTATCGCATCCCATGCCAATGAACTGGCAACCAGGAATGGCAAGGTGCTGCCAGGTACGCGCACGGAGTAATTCATGAAGGCGAGCAAGGTTCCCGTGCATCTGCCTTTAAGTGGCAAAACGATGCAGTTCAATTCACAAGGGCACTGCGTAAAGGGTTGTTAGGGAACAAATGGAGGTCGTAACAATGCGGCACCCCTTTGATTGCACCGCAATGTATAGCCCAAAACTATTGCATGGAGCGCAACATCCAGGCTGTTTTCTCGTGAATACGCATCCGGTCTGAAATCAGCGCGATCGTTGATTCGTCGTCTGCATCCTGTGCCGCTTTTAATGCATCACGACAGGTCTGCACGATCTGCTCATGTCCCCTGGAAAGGATATCGATCATGTCCCTTGCCGGAGGTACGCCCTCAACCTCTTTCACTGAACTCAGTTCAGCGAAAGACTTGTAGGTGCCAGGAGCTGCCACATCAAGGGTACGTATTCTTTCGGCGATCTCGTCGACGGCCGTTGCCAGTTCCGTGTAGTGCTCTTCGAACATGAGGTGCAGCTCACGAAACTGCGGTCCGGTTACGTTCCAGTGGAAGTTATGAGTTTGCAGGTAGAGGGTGTACGAGTCTGCCAGTAGATGCTTCAGCCCCTCCGCGACCTGAATACGGTCCTGTTCGTTGATTCCAATATTGATCTTGTTCATTGCTCTTCACCTCTTCTTGTCTGTTAACTGTATCTGCCCGGCTAATATGCTCTGTGCCCTGGAACTTACAGGTAGCGAATACGTGCGGATATATCATCATTACTGCTTTCGACATCAGATAGCATGGTTTCATCATCACCAGTGCCCGTGATCACGGCCTTACCCGAGACAGGGACCAGGTTGTCAATTTGAAACCGGCCTTTGGCACCACGTAAAAAACATTCTTCATCAAAGAACAGGCGGTCCCCATCGGCGCTGATCTCGTCGCTCGTTACAGTGTCATAGCCAACCAGTCTGATGATGTCATCATGCCCGTCAATGTGTATCGACTCGATGGTCTGGCTTTCAGGGTTGATCAGCAGGGCTTTCATTTTTTCTTTCCTCGTCATTGAATGAATCCTCATATTAGCCGCATCAATAATATATTCAATTCAATATAAATATTAGAACGATCGTAAAAATAGAATAAATAAACAGGCGAGCGTGCTGGCGCTGTTTTCAGGTCTGAATGGTTTTGGGGCTGCGTACTCAAATTAATGCGATATCAGAGCGCCAGGCCTAAGTTGAACAAAAAATAGACAAATTCTTTGAAAATGGATTAAATTTCGTCTTATTTGGGTAGTTTTGACCAGAATTCGAGAAAATCTGATTTAATATCGTGTGTATCTATAAGCTGTTATCGGGGCAGGATATTTCAGAATGTTGGAAATATTGCTTGATTTTGCAGCCCAGTGACACCATACTAATATCTAGACAAAACCTGGACATAAAAGCAAGCCAAGCAGACACATACAGTCACCCTGTTACCGGATGGCAGGGTTTAGTCACAAACAACTTTCATGAATTTATCAGGAGCAAGACATGCGTGTAACAACACTGGATCCAATGACACTTAACGATGTAAAAGATACTGACAACGCACCCTTCATTATCGAGGGTGAGGGCGATAACGCCATTAAGATTTTCTTCGAGTCGGAAGAAAGCAAGCAGGAATATGAGAACCTGGAAATGCACGGTTCGGACAATATCTCCGGCCTTAAATCCATTTACGATTCAATGGCTGAGAACCCGGATACCGGCTCGATCAATTAACTCTTAATTACGCAGAATCATCTGATGAATGGAATTGATCCTATCGGATATGTCCAGCAGGTTGCCATGAATATGGACCAGCTGACTGACAGGGCCGAGATTGAAACGGTCCTGGATGAGGTTGAGTACCTGTTTGAAGTCATTCCACCCGATTTGCAGGAACTGGCCGAGCAGGTAATTGAGCGTCTCAGGCATAAGCTGGCGGAAGCTTCCTGATTCCCGGGCGATGCAGCTATGAGTGAATCACATCCTGATTGCTACGCTATCCGTCGTGTTAACCCGTTCCTTGGTGTATGGCAGGTCATCAAGTTGTCCGCTGCCAGGGCGATCAGCAGCGACGGCATCATCTGGGATATACAAATCCGCGCAGAACGGCGCAGTGCCTGGGGTAGCCTGAACCAGGCTACAAAAGCACATTCCTATTACCGATACGGACTCTGGTCTGAAACACAGGGTTTAAAAACCAATCCGGTTCCCCCGGGTATGGACAGGGAGCATTTGAATGCATCCAGTAATGAACTGATACATCACATCAAAGACCTTGCCGGCTCGATACCTTTTCCACTCACAGATACCCGGGAACTGTGGTTGCTTGACCCGCATAGCCAGCTGCCACTCGTGTTGATGGCCTCGGTAGAACCAAAGCAATCGTATACAATCAGTGAACCCAGATCATGGTCTGCCAGTATGTCGGGATACGGTTTACCGGGCCTCGGTCGTTTCCATGCTGCCACTGAGCTTGAAGCGATCGTGAGGAAGAGAGCAGGATACAACAGTCAAAAATTATGGGTGGAAAGGCAGTCAGATGGCAGTGCCACAACGCTGGAGGGTAGTGAAGAAAAAATTCCGGCCAACTTGTTTCCTCCTTACCTGATTCGTCAGGACTGGGAAGACGAGGCTGCTGCAAGCCTGGTTGAACAATACATTAGCTGGTTGGCTCCAGCACTTCTGACCTTGCAGCAACTCAACAAGCATCAGCGCCATTACCTCGAACAGCGTCTGCAAACCAGTGCCGCTTCGGTAGACCATCACTGGCAACTCTACCCTGAGATGACGGATGAAAATCTGATTAGCGCTGCACGCGTGCAGGCGCACATCCAGTCATCGTCTTTTGCGCAGGAGTAATAAATGGTTGA
This sequence comes from Gammaproteobacteria bacterium, assembly GCA_041572715.1. GTDB lineage: Bacteria > Pseudomonadota > Gammaproteobacteria > JAJDYQ01 > JAJDYQ01 > JAJDYQ01. Next base: position 212 of record JBFFRZ010000027.1, on the reverse strand, counting down.
GTTGGGGCATGTGGCTTACTATGTGAGGGACCTTAATCAGTCTTTGAGGTTCTATCATCAAGGGCTTGGGCTGGAAATCGTCGGCAGACTGTTTAACGGGCGGGCTGCGATGCTTAGTGGTGGCCGTACTCATCATGAACTGTTGTTGATCGAGGCTGGAAATGATTCACCCACACAAGCCCGGCATGCTATAGGGACTTATCATGTCGCAT
>JBFFRZ010000026.1:0-15181 GCA_041572715.1 Gammaproteobacteria bacterium | reverse complement strand
CATGGGAGCCGCCTGGCGTAACCCAAAGCCCCGTGATTTTCAGCGGGTGCTGGAAATGGTCAAGGCAGTGAAAAAGGAGGGGCTTGAGACCTGCGTCACCCTGGGCATGCTAACTGATGAACAGGCGGCTGACCTGAAAGCAGCTGGCCTGGATTATTACAATCACAATCTCGATACCTCCGAATCGCATTACCGGCAAATTATCACTACCCGCACTTATCAGGACAGGCTGGATACCCTGCAGCATGTGCGCGATGCCGGCATCCATGTCTGCTGCGGCGGAATTATCGGTCTGGGTGAGAACACAGCAGACCGGGCTGAAATGCTGCGTACACTGGCAAATATGGAGCAGCACCCGGAGAGTGTGCCCGTGAACCAGCTGGTAGCAGTAGAGGGCACGCCCCTTGCTGATGCCCAGGCGGTGGATCCGATCGAGTTCGTTCGCACCATAGCCGTAGCCAGGGTACTCATGCCAGCTTCGGTGGTCAGGTTATCCGCGGGACGTGAACAGATGACCGATGAAATGCAGGCGCTATGTTTCTTTGCGGGCGCGAATTCGGTTTTCTATGGTGAAAAATTGCTGACCACGCCCAACCCGGATGCCGAACATGACCGCATTTTGTTTGCGCGCCTCGGGTTGCATTCCATGGCGGCGGGCGATGGCGATGCAGAATTAGCCGTGGCATCCTGATCAGCTCCAATGGATTTATCCGCCCGCCTGGAAAAACACCGGGCTAAAGGCCTGCATCGAAGCCACCGTATTATCGAGGGGCCGCAGCAGGTCCTTCTGCGTACCGCGGGGCAGCAATTGCTCAATTTTTCCAGCAACGATTACCTGGGCCTGGCGAACGATCCACAGGTAAAGCAGGCTTTTATTGAAGGGGCCAATCAGTACGGTGTTGGCGCGGGTGCGTCGCACCTGATCACAGGCCACACCCGGGCTCATCATGAATTAGAACAGGCGCTGGCCGAGTTCACAGGGCGGGATCGTGCGCTGTTGTTCTCCACCGGCTACATGGCGAACCTGGGAGTACTCAGTGCTCTTACAGGGCGGCGGGATGTGATCTACCAGGACAAGCTTAACCACGCATCGTTGATCGATGCAGGTATACTGAGTCGGGCGCAGGTACGCCGATATTTGCACGCCGACGTAGATGATCTGCGGCGCCAGCTGGATACCCGTGACGGACTGCTGGTTACCGATGGCGTGTTCAGCATGGAAGGCGATATCGCGCCACTGGCACAACTGGCTGATGTCAGCCGGCAAAGCGATTTGTTGCTAATGGTGGATGAAGCACATGCACTGGGTGTACTGGGGCAGCATGGTGTGGGTAGTGTTGAGGATGCCGGGCTGGGCCAGGAGCAGGTGCCGATTATAATGGGCACGCTCGGTAAGGCGTTGGGTACCTATGGTGCCTTTGTTGCTGCCAGTGATGCGGTCATTGAGACACTGATCCAGTTTGCGCGCAGCTACGTCTACACAACCGCGCCGCCTGCAGCGATCGCTTGCGCAACGCTTGCCAGCCTCCGAATCATCAGGCAACAGCCAGAACGCCGGGCACGTTTGATGGAAAATGTGCTTTATTTTCAACAGGCGGCTTGCGCTGATGGCTTGGCCATTGGCGATCAGCGCACACCGATACAGCCGATACGGTTTAACGATATTCAAGCGCTGATGCGCGCGCAGCAGCATTTGCAAGAGGATGGGTTGCTGGTCAGCGCCATTCGCCCGCCGACAGCGCCGCAGCCCATGTTGCGGGTTACCCTCAGCAGTGAGCATACGCGGCAGGAAATTGACCGCCTGGTGCAGTCACTTAGCAGGATCAAGCATGACGACTGAACGCCCATCAATGGTATTACTGCATGGCTGGGGCTCCACGGCGAGAGTATGGCAGTCCGTAATCGATGACTTTTGCCAGACGCACGACTGTTACCTGCCGGAATTACCGGGGCACGGTGACAGCGGCCTTGCTCACTTGGGGCCCGGGCAATTAGCCAGTCAGCTCATCAACGAAATCAACAGGCCGGCGACCTGGTTGGCGTGGTCACTGGGCGCCCTGGTTGCCATGCAGGCTGCTCTGCAGGTACCCGACCGGGTAGAACGGTTGATACTGGTTGCCGGAACGCCGTCATTCGTACAAACACCGGGATGGAATGAGGCAATGCCAGAGAGCTCTTTCGTTCAGTTCCTCAATGAATACAGGACAAACCCGCGCCAGGCACAAAAAAAATTCATTGCCCTGCAGGCCCATGGTGATCGCAATGGCCGTCAAGTTCGCCAGCAGCTCGAGGTGGCAGCGACCCCGGCGGATAGTGAAATCGGTTGGGGACTGGATATGCTGTACTCACAGAGTCTCAGCGCTGACCTGGCAAAAATTTCATGCCCGATATATTGCCTGTATGGGGCCAATGACGCTTTAGTGCCTGTCTCTATTGGCGAGGCAATGCGGACACTGGCCGAGGTTACGGTGTGGCCGGAAACCGGCCACGCACCATTCTTATCCGACCGCGAGCGCTTTGCACAGTGGCTAGCCGGGGTAATGCATGGATAGGGCAATGCCGGCGTTGGACGTAATGGCCATACAGCGTGCCTTTGATGCTGCAGCACAGAGTTATGATGAGCATGCCGTGCTGCAACATGAAGTGGCAGACCGGTTATTGTCGAGGCTGTCTTACCTGAAGGTGGAGCCCCGGGTAATACTCGATATTGGTGCCGGCACCGGCCAGCCGACCGGCAAGCTCATGAAGCATTTCCCGGCCGCCTACATGCTGGCGCTGGACTTGTCTCCTCGTATGCTGCAAAAGACTCGCAAACAGGGACGGCTGTTCAGGCGCCCCGCGGTAATATGCGGTCACTCACAGCAGTTGCCGCTAGCAGATTCAAGTGTCGACATGGTGTTTTCCAGTCTTGCATTGCAGTGGTGTGACCAGCCGGAACTGGCGTTTGCTGAGATTCGCCGGGTACTGAAGCCGGATGGGGTACTGCTGTTCAGTACATTTGGTCCGGATACATTGAAGGAACTTCGCAGCAGCTGGGCGGCGGTAGATAGCGGCCAGCATGTGCACACATTCATGGACATGCATGATCTGGGTGACTTTATGGTGCAGGCAGGTATGCAGGAGCCGGTCATGGAGCGCGAAGAGATCACGCTTACCTACCGCCATGTGCGTGATGTGATGCGGGATCTCAAATATATCGGCGCGAGTAATGCACTGCATGGCCGGTCACGCGGGTTACTGGGCAGGCGTAAATTCGGGCAGCTGGAAACCGCCTACGAGGCCTTGAGACAGGATGGGCGTCTTCCGGCCAGCTATGAAGTGGTTTACGGGACAGCCTGGAGCGGGCGTACCGAGCGAAGCGGTATGGCGACGATATCAGTTGACGCGATTGGAAAGCGCCCTCGGGCCTGATTATGCCTCGCCAAATGCTGATGCCATCATCTGGTCGTTTTTCTTGCGCAGGCGATAAGATAGCAGCCGCGCCAGTGCGTGATAGAAGCGTCCGTAAAACATGGGGTCATCCTTGATGATCGCCTCAACATCCTCATCGGTGACGATTTCGATCAGCACATCGCCAATGGCGACGATATCTGTACTGATGGATTCTGTATCCACAAAGGACATGTCACCAAAAAGGTCCCCCGTATGCAGCTGGCCAATCTCCAGGTTATGTTCCATCACGTGGCTGACTATGCTGACATCGCCACCGCGGATAATGTACAGGGAGGCGTTCTGCCCGCCCTGTTCAAGAATGACCTCGCCTTCCTTGTATGTCCGCTGGTGTGATTTGGCCTTGCTTTCCAGCAGGGCCCTGTCGTTACTGCTAAGAAAGTTGAAAAAATTTTTTTCCATAGGTCATCCAGCGGTGATGTTATTGCTTGTTATGAATCAATTTTTAGCACAAAGCCCTTATAAAGTCGAAGGATTAACCAGTAATGGTTAAAGGCATCTTCATTGCCGGCACAGACACAGGTGTTGGCAAAACCTATGTGACCTGTCGCCTGCTTGAGCAGTACCGCGCACTTGGAGTCAATGCGGCGGGTATGAAACCAGTGGCGTCCGGTATGAGTATGATGGATGGCCGGTGGGCGAACGAGGACGTTGAGCTGATATGGCAGGCATCGGGGCAGGCCTTTCCTCGTCAGCTCATCAATCAGTATGTTTATCAACCCTTTATTGCCCCACACCTGGCGGCCAAGCAATCAGGGGAACTGATCGCGCTAGCACCCGTTGAGCAGTCCTTTTGGCAGCTTGAAGAGCTTGCTGATGTCGTGATTGTCGAGGGGGCGGGTGGTCTGATGACGCCGATTAACGATCATCAGACATATGTTGAGCTCGCCCGGGCTTTAGAGCTTCAGGTCATCCTGGTTGTCGCCATCAGGCTGGGCTGCATCAATCACGCCCTGCTGACGCAGCAGGTTCTGCAGCAGTCAAAAATACCCTTCGCGGGTTGGGTGGCAAATTACACCGAGGCAGAGGAACTTATGCCCGAGGTAGTGCGTAGTCTGGAAGACCGGTTGAACGCACCACTTTTGGGCGTTTTGCCCTGGAACAGGCGGGGCGATTCGTCGGTAGATCTTAACCTGGGTCTATTAAATTAGCTTATTGGGATAGAGTAATATTGATTTATGCCAGACCTTGATCAGGCAATAAGTGCTTCACATCATGAGCTTAATCTAGGTATACTTCGCGGCCAATTTAGGTGCCCCGCCTGCGCTTAGTGTGGCTGGTGGGTTATTCCGGGGAGTGTATTCACCAGGGATGCCAATACGTGATCGTGACTGAGCGAACAGGAGATGGTGCGGTTGTATATATTTTGCGGCCGAATCGCTCGCTGGATTGGCGCGGAAATCTGCGGTTTTACGGCCTGATTTCTCTGGTGTCACTTTGCATAGCGTGCTGGTTTGCCTGGTTAGGCGCCTGGATTGTGTTGCCCTTCGCTGGACTTGAGCTGCTCGCTCTGGGTCTTGCGCTCTATCTGGTCTCGATGCGGGGTCTGGATATGGAAACAATTGAGATTCAAGGAGACACGCTGGAGATATGTAAAGGCCGCAGGCAGATCAGGTCGACGACACGCCTGCAGCGATGTTGGGCCAGAGTTAGACTCGAGCCGTCGGCACACACATGGTATCCAAGCAGGCTGATGATTCGGTCGCATGGAAAAGGTACTGAAATTGGTAGTTTTCTGGGCAGCGAAGAAAAAGAAAAGCTGGCTGGGGAACTGATGCATAGCCTGAGACAGGCTGTGTGTAATTGATTATTTTTAAACTACGGGGAGTAACTACACGATGTTGCGTAGAATAAGCAAACTCATCGCAGCGTTATCTGTTGGCATGATGGTGACCGCACCCTCTGCATTTGCCGGTTATATGGATACGCTGAACATGACCGAGGGTGTCACACCGATCAGCCAAGAGGTTTATGACCTGCACATGCTGATCCTATGGGTGTGCGTAATTATTGGTGTGGTGGTATTTGGCGCCATGTTTTACTCAATGTACGCCCACCGCAAATCCAGGGGCGCTGTTCCTGCCACTTTCCATGAAAGCACCAAGATGGAGATCCTCTGGACAATCCTTCCATTTGTTATCCTGGTCGGTATGGCTATACCGGCGACCAAAACACTGGTATTCATGTCTGATACTTCGGAAGCAGACATCAGTATCAAGGTTACCGGGCACCAGTGGAAGTGGGAATACGAATACCTCGATGGTGATGCACAGGGCATCAATTACATCAGCTCCCTGGCTGCAGACAGCCGCAGAGCCATTTATGCAGATCCCATGAAGGTAGATAATTACCTGCTTGATGTTGATAACGAACTGGTAGTGCCTGTAAACAAGAAGATTCGTTTCTTCCTGACTGCTTCAGACGTGATACACGCCTGGTGGGTCCCAGAGATTGGCCAGAAGCAGGACGCCATCCCCGGTTTCATCAATGAAATGTGGACCGAGATCAAACAGCCTGGCGTCTACCGCGGTCAATGTGCGGAACTGTGTGGCAAAGACCACGGTTTCATGCCGATAGTTGTGCGCGCGGTGACCGATGAAGAATATGCCCGTTGGATTAAAGAGAAGAAGGGTGCCAACGTTGCCATGGAAGCCGCTGCAGACAAGGTCTGGACTTCTGATGACCTCTACGCCAAGGGTGAAGAGGTCTACAACACCCAATGTGTTGGCTGCCACCAGTTGAACGGTATGGGTATCCCCGGAACCTTCCCTGCCATTAATGGAAGCCCGGTAGCTACCGGCGATGTTTCTAGCCACATGGATATAGTGATGAACGGGCGCCCTGGTACAGCCATGGCTGCCTACAAGAATCAGTTGAGTGATGTGGATCTGGCTGCAGTTCTCACTTATCAGCGCAATGCCTGGGACAACAAGGCTGGAGATACAGTTCAGCCGGCTGATGTCAAAGGCGTACGTTAATCCAATAATTCATTAAATATAAACTTACGGAGATTATCCATGAGTGAAGCAGTAGCACACGACGACCACGATCATGGCCCTGAAAAAGGCCTGATGCGTTGGGTACGCACGACCAACCACAAGGACATTGGTACCCTGTACCTGTTGTTCTCCCTTGCCATGTTCATGTTTGGTGGAGCCATGGCAATGGTGATTCGTGCTGAGTTATTTCAGCCTGGACTGCAAATTGTTGACCCGCATTTCTTTAACCAGATGACCACCATGCATGCCCTGGTCATGGTATTTGGTGCAGTAATGCCGGCATTTGTAGGGCTGGCGAACTGGCTAATTCCGATGATGATCGGTGCGCCGGACATGGCGTTGCCCAGAATGAACAACTGGTCATTCTGGATCCTGCCGTTCGCCTTCACCATGCTGGCATCTACCTTGCTCATGGATGGTGGCGCACCGGCCGGTGGCTGGACCATGTATGCTCCTCTGGTATTACAGACAGGGGATGCTTTTCCGTACCTGATCTTTGCAGTCCATCTGCTGGGTATTTCATCCGTGATGGGCGCCATTAACGTGGTTGCAACCATCATGAACATGCGTGCCCCGGGCATGACGTTGATGAAGATGCCATTGTTTGTCTGGACCTGGTTTATTACGGCTTACCTACTGATCGCGGTTATGCCGGTATTTGCCGGAGCAGTGACCATGCTGTTGACTGACAAGTTCTTTGGTACTTCGTTCTTCAATGCAGCCGGTGGCGGTGACCCGGTAATGTTTCAGCATATTTTCTGGTTCTTCGGTCATCCCGAGGTTTACATCATGATCCTGCCGGCCTTCGGCGTGGTCTCAGCGATTATCCCCACCTTTGCGCGCAAGCCGCTTTTTGGCTACAGCTCAATGGTTTATGCCACCGCATCAATTGCTTTCCTGTCATTTATCGTATGGGCTCATCACATGTTTACCGTTGGTATGCCACTGGCGGGCGAGTTGTTCTTCATGTATGCGACCATGATGATCGCCGTACCAACAGGTGTTAAGGTCTTTAACTGGGTGTCCACCATGTGGAAAGGTTCCATGACCTTTGAGACCCCCATGCTGTTTGCCCTGGGATTCGTCATCATGTTCACTATCGGTGGCTTCTCCGGGCTGATGCTGGCAATCACCCCGGTGGATTTCCAGTACCACGATACTTACTTTGTGGTAGCACACTTCCACTATGTACTGGTTACTGGATCGATCTACTCGCTGATGGCGGCCGCCTATTACTGGATGCCCAAGTGGACGGGCAACATGTATAACGAGAAACTCGGCAAGATCCATTTCTGGCTGTCGACTATCTTCGTTAACCTACTGTTCTTCCCTCAGCATTTCCTGGGGCTGGCCGGCATGCCTCGCCGCATTCCTGACTATTCGGTACAGTTTGCGGACTGGAACATGATCTCTAGTCTCGGTGGCTTTGGTTTTGGCCTCTCACAGTTACTGTTCTGCTACATTGTGTATGCGACGATCAAAGGCGGCGAGAAAGCGACGGATCGTGTCTGGGAAGGCGCTACCGGGCTTGAGTTCGAACAACTGCCTTCGCCTCCGCCGTACCACAGCTTTACTACGGCTCCGGAAGTCAAGTAAGCAGTTAAAGCTTGCCTGGCCACTGGCCAGGCAAGCCTGACTGAGGCTACATTATGAACCAGGACAAGGATCTGAAAGCCAGGAACACAAAGACGATTATCGTCCTTGTTCTGGTTGCACTCGGTTTTTATGCGGCATACATACTGATGACGGCTTTGGGTGGATAATCAGTTGGTCCAGGATAGCCAGACACAACGGAAGTCAAATAAAAAAATTGTCACCATGCTGGTTGCAATGGTGTTTTTTATGTCGGGTTTCTCCTTTGCCCTGGTTCCCTTGTACGATGTGTTTTGTGAAATCACAGGGCTCAATGGCAAGACCGCGGATGGCCCCGTTGCTGTAAGCACCAAGAAAGTAGATCTGGACAGAACCGTGAAGGTGCAGTTTATCGCTAATATGAACAGCGAAGCACCATGGAAATTCAGACCGGATGTATTCGAAATGGAAGTACATCCGGGCCAGTTAAATGAAACTGTATTTTATGCGCAGAATCTGGCGGATAAGAACAAGGTGGCGCAGGCAATCCCGAGTGTAGCTCCGGGGCAGGCGGCATTGTATTTTCATAAAACTGAATGCTTCTGTTTTAACGAGCAGGAGTTCAAACCAAACGAAGGCCGTGATATGCCTTTACGGTTTATGGTTGATCCGGAATTACCGGAAAAGATAAAAACGCTAACCTTGTCATACACTTTTTTTGAGTTAAACAAGGTTGCGAGTAAATAAGTTTATTAATTTTTTGACGATAACAAGGTAGGGGAAAATGGCACAAGCAGCAGATAGCAGCAGCTATTACGTACCGCACGGTACCCAGTGGCCAATCATTGGCTCCATCGGGCTGACTACGGCAGTAGTCGGTTTTTCAAACTATTTGAATGGTAACGATATCGGTATGACTATCATGTGGGGTGGACTTTTGATCACCATCTACATGATGTATGGATGGTTTGGTCAGGTGATCGATGAAAGTGAGGGGGGTTATTACAATGACCAGGTAGATATCTCATTTCGTATGGGTATGGGCTGGTTCATCTTTTCGGAAGTCATGTTCTTTGCCGCTTTCTTCGGCGCCCTGTTCTATGCTCGAGTGCTCTCGCTGCCATGGCTGTTGGGTGAGGGGGATGGTGTAATGACTAACGCCTTGATCTGGTCTGCATTTGATGAGACCTGGCCCAGCAATGGCCCGGCTAATATCGGTGGTGAATTTGAAATTATCCCGGCATGGGGACTTCCCGCAATCAATACCCTGATTCTGCTGGCATCCGGCGTTACGGTGACTTTCGCACACTGGGCATTGAAGAAAGATAATCGTAAGGGTCTGGTACTGTGGCTGCTCGCTACAATCGCCCTGGGTTACGGTTTCGTATATTTGCAGGCGGTTGAATATGCGCACGCTTATCATGAACTAAACCTGACCCTCGAATCCGGTATTTATGGTTCTACCTTCTTCATGCTGACCGGTTTTCATGGTTTCCACGTTACCATGGGTGCAACCATGCTGCTGGTAATTATGATTCGTTCCATGAAAGGCCACTTCACCAAGGAAAAGCACTTCGCTTTCGAAGGTGTTGCCTGGTATTGGCACTTTGTTGATGTGGTATGGCTGGGCCTGTTTATCTTTGTATACTGGATCTAGTTAAACTGAGCAAAAACAGGGAAGGGCGCTGTATTTATACAGCGCCTTTTTTTTATCAGCCGGGCATCAGCGTAAAGGTATATCCTCAGCTAGTATGGTAAGCGGCTATTGGTCTGGAACCAGCCAAAGTAGTAGCCGGCCATCAGGAAGATAAACAGGCTGACAGACAAGGCAACCCTCCAGGTGAGTGCCTTCACCATACGGTCTGAGTCATTATTGTCCTTCATCATGAAATACAGCCCGGAGGCCAGGCTGGCAAGAATGGCGATGAGCACGAGAACTACAATGATTTTTGCAAACATGGGAATTCAAGGTACGGATAGATAATAAGTGGCAAGTATAACTCAAGGTGTATTTGAATGTGACGGGATTGATCGCGGCTGAGAATGGCTAAACGATTCAAACCAAGTTTACCGGTTACCATCATTGTTGTGCTGATGCTGGTACTTCTGCTGTCACTGGGGACCTGGCAAATCAACAGGTCCGGGGAAAAGCAGCAGTTGCTGGACAGTTTTGCCCGGGCGCCAATACTGCCCATGGTTGAGTTGAACGCGTTAGGTCTGGACTGGGAGCAATATCGATACCGTAAAATTGAATTAGCCGGGAGGTATGACGCAAGCTACCAGGTGCTACTGGAAAATCAGGTTCGCCATGGAAAGTCCGGTTATATGGTAATGACGCCTTATCATTTAAGCGAAGGGGACCGGGTCGTGTTAGTAAACCGTGGCTGGATGGAAAAAAGCCAGTCTGCATTATCTGATATTGAGATTTTGGAGGATATGAGGTCGGTTTCGGGTTTAATCAATTATCCGCCTTCTGTAGGTATACGTATGGGTTCACTTGACGATGCTGCGTCGGGATGGCCAAAGGCTTTGCCCTATGTTGACCTTGAGTGGATGGCATTACAGATGGGAAAACGAGTTACCCCCTGGATCGTGTTACTCGATGGGGGAGAACCCGACGGGTTCGAACGTGACTGGCACCCATCAGTGCGAATGACCCCGGAAAAACACCAGGGATACGCGATGCAGTGGTATTCGCTTGCAGTTGCGCTAGTGTTTCTTTTTGTAGTCGGCAGTCTGAGGCCGGAAGGGAATGACGACCAGAAAAATATGAATAGTGGAGACCAGGGATGAACCACAGAACTGCGCTGGTATTGATAGTCGCCCTGTTTGTTATTTCGCCAGTTGTTGCCTGGCTAATACACAGTGGCGTTATTGACGTTGGGTTTGATTCAACTCATGGTAAAAACAAAGGTGAGCTGGTGCATCCGGCGAGGCCGCTGCAGGGCTTCACGCTGAAAGACGAGCAGGGCAGGCGGGTAACAGAAAATGATTTGCTAGGTCTATGGACAATGGTCGAGTTTGCTGCAAAGCCTTGTACTGATGATTGTATGAAAAATATATACAAGATGCGGCAAATTCGTCTCGCCCTTGGGAAGGATGCACATCGCGTGCAGAGAGTGGTGATAACGGAACAGCCAGATCATATGGCAAAATTGATGGAGGAGAACCCGGGCACACGATTGTTTATAACGTCCGACAGGGCGGCGCCATTATTAAAGGAGTTTCCGGGTTATTCCGAGGGTGATATTTCCTCAATAGGACAAAGGATATATATTGTTGACCCGTTGGGTAACCTGATGATGCGTTATCCCCCGAACGTAGATGCATCCGACGTTCTCAAAGACTTGCGTCAGCTGCTCAAGGCGACCTGGATTCGCCCAAAAACATAGATGGTGTAACCCTATGACACAGGAAGCAATTATTAATCGAGCCACACTGGCCAGCTATTATGAGTTGACCAAACCGAACGTGGTTTTTCTCATCGTGTTTACCGCGATTGTTGGCATGATGCTGGCGACCCCGGGAATGGTACCTCTGCCAGCACTGATTTTTGGTTCGATCGGGATTGGTCTGGGGGCCGCTTCTGCTGCGGTTATTAACCACCTCGTCGATCAGAAGGTAGATATCCGGATGGGCAGAACAGAAAATCGTCCATTGCCAACGGGTCAGGTAGATAACATTCAGGCGGGTGCCTTTGCGCTGATCCTCGGCAGCCTTTCGATGCTGATCTTGGTCGGCCTGGTGAATATTCTCACTGCGGCGCTGACTTTCGCCTCCTTAATTGGTTATGCCTTTATCTATACCATGTACCTGAAACGGGCTACACCGCAGAATATTGTCATCGGTGGTGCGACTGGAGCGGCGCCACCAATTCTGGGGTGGACCGCAGTAACGGGTGACGTGCATCCACACGCCTTATTGCTGTTTCTGATCATTTTTGTCTGGACGCCACCCCATTTCTGGGCCCTGGCGATTGCCAAGAAGCACGAATATGAAAAAGCGAGGTTACCTATGCTGCCGGTTACCCATGGGGTTGCCTATACACGGTTACATATTTTGCTGTACACGGTCCTGCTGCTGCCGGTTTCATTGTTGCCTTTTGCGGTCAGGATGAGCGGCTGGTTATATCTGGTTGGAGCGCTGGCACTGGGCATAGGATTTCTGTATTACGCGATACAAATGATGCGTTATCCACAGGATGATGAACGATTGCCAATGCAGACCTTCGGTTATTCAATCATGTATCTGATGGCATTATTTGCCCTGCTTTTGGTCGACCACTATATACCCTTGTTATTATCATTATTTTAGTGGGGTTAATTGCGGCATCACCTTTAATATAGGTTTAATAGGTTTAATCTGGGGTTCAGGCGCGATATACTGCGCGCACTTTTTTGCCGGGCGATTGACCGGCTGCAGATTTCTATAATTAACTGTTCTTTGGGGAATTATTCATGAAGATAACTGTAATCGCGGGCATTATCCTGGCGGGCAGTGTTGCACCTTCAGTGGCTTTGGCTGCTGGTGATGTTGCTGCAGGCGAAGATAAGGCCTACACCTGTGTTGGCTGTCACGGTACACCCAATATGTCCAATGTATATCCTACATACAAAGCACCACTAATCGGTGGACAGTCCTCGGCCTATATCGTCAATGCGCTTAAGGCCTATGCAGACGGTAGCCGCTGGCACTCGAGCATGCAGGCCCAGGCAAGATCCATGACTGATCAGGATATGGCAGATGTCGCTGCCTACCTGGAATCACTGGGCAAGTAAGGGGGTTATGATGAATTCACAGAGTTTAATGTTATCAGTAGTATTAATGGTCAGTGCACCCGTAGTACTGGCATACAAGGGCGATGCCGACGCGGGCAAGGAAAAAGCTACCGTATGCGCTGCGTGCCATGGCGCTGATGGTAATAGTGTCATCCCGGTCAATCCGTCACTCGCGGGTCAGAACTATACCTATCTTGTACAAGCGCTCAAGGACTATCGTTCCGGAGCCCGCAAGAACCCGATTATGAATGGGCAGGCTGCAGGTCTAAAAGACGAAGACATCCAGAACCTCGCAAAGTATTACTCCAAGCAGTCAGGCAAGCTTACTGCGATGCCATCAAAATAGCGGTTCTGTTGTGACCCGCGCGTTAAAAAAGCCCGCTTAAGCGGGCTTTTTTAATCTAACTTAATCCAGGTCAACTAGTTACGCATCATTTTCATGGCAGATATCTGGTAATCGCAAAGCGTTGTAGTATTATTAAGGCGTGAGGAGGAGCAATCGGGGTCATTTGGGCACGAGATGCCCTTCTTGTGTGTAAGTCAATAAACGAGAATTCCTAGGAGATCGGAAATGACATTAAAGAAAATTTTAGCAGTTGCAGTGGTAGTCGGCGTAGCATCAATGACTGCCCCTGTAGCTTCAGCCCATGAAGTTGGTGGCGCAGCCCCTGCTCCAGCGCCTTATCCATACTATGGCGGTTATCCACCTCCTTACTATGGTGGTGATCGTGGTAGCGACTTTATGGATGACGGTTCATTCTTTGGTGATACCCGTGGCCGTGGTTCAGGTCGTGGTAGCGGCGAAGGTGAGTTCAACATGAACTTCAGCGGTAAAGGCCGTGGTGACATGGACGCCAATACTGATTGGGACGGTTCAGGTTACGGTGGCAGCAACAGCTATCCTGGTGGTTATCCCGGTTATGGCCGCGGCTACGGAATGCATGGCATGATGCCTCAAGGCGGCGGCGCTCCTTATGGCTATGGTCGTCCACCAGCCCAGGCTCCTGCAGCGCCTGCAAAGTAAGTAATATTCCTCAGGAATAAAACTGCACCAGGCGTTCTGCCTGATATGCAGTAAAAGTAGTACCGGTCGGCGCAGCAATGCGCCGACTTTTTTCTGGCAGTAAAAAATAATCAAGATCAATTAAGCACTCCATAACCCGCCTGAGTCACGGGATGGTTGGCGGCTTTGTGTACCTGACTTTGTCCGTCATTGGTGGAACCATTCTATGGTAGCGGCTTATGGGTATCTCCACATGATGGAGCAGGCTCACGCCAGGCTAAAGGACATACTGACGTTATCTATCTATCTTGAACTGGGCACCATGATCGGTATTTACTTCAAGGCACAGCAGTTGTCTGTACATTTTCTGACTTATATCTTGATAATCGCGCGCGTTCGTCAGGTTGTCGTTGACCCTGAATGGTATGTCGGTCCACGATCAACGCTAACTGATGCCGGGAATTTAAGGGTCAATTCTCCTGCTTACACTCCCGATTATTGTTATGGCCTAGCGAATATCAGGCGAGTCTGTGCGCGGGAAGAGGGAGGGTAGTAGTCAGACCGGGGTAGCGGCCACATTCAGACCAGGTTAATCGATGTGCTATTGCCTAATAGATCCAGCAGCTGACTGTAGCTTTCTCTCAGCACATCACGACTTTGCTGCGTCCTGTACAGTATCTCCTGTCTGCGGTGTAGCATGCGCTCGAAGGACTCCCGTCTTTTGCTGACCATACGTTCATAAGCCGCCAGCGCGGGTGGGAACGCCGGGCGTAGACTGTCTTCCAGTTGCCTGATCTGGTTCTCCATCAGGTTGAGGTTGTATATCACCATGGCCTGGAGTTGTTCCCGGTTATAAGCCTTCTGTGCAATCGCGTTCTCAAGACCCGTAATCGTGTTGATATGAGCCATGACAATGTTGTCCAGTGAATCAGAGGAATCATACCGGGCTGTCGACAATTGTTCTTCCGTGAGGCCGACGTTCTGCGTAATCGTTGCCACAGTACCATCTGTTTGTGCCGAATTTGCAGGGACTGGGCCTGTTTCAGCAGCGGTCGTATCTTCAGATGCATCGTTGACTGAGGCCAGGGCCGCTGCTTCGGTAGATATGGCTGGGCTAACGTTGACAGATCCCACGGTACTCATCATCTCGGCTACGGCTGATTGAGAGGATCCTGGACTTGGCTCAGGTTTATCGGGGAATGCTTGTGTTGCAGGTGAAACAGGCGCCGCGGCCTGGCTATTGCTGATGTTGTCATCGATAAACCGCTCGGGGGCAGCTTCGCCGGAAACCATGGTCTGACCAAACGCGACCCGTGCATTTGCGAGTAATGGCTCAGAAGTATTGAATACAACAGAACGTTCCAGCTCTGCCTTGTTTT
>JBFFRZ010000025.1:0-15577 GCA_041572715.1 Gammaproteobacteria bacterium | reverse complement strand
GTATAGTGCTACCGGTATTGCCAACCACAGTGTTCTGGATAGGCGCCGCAGCCTGCTATCTGAAAAGCTCCCCTGAAAACTATCATGCACTTGTTTCCAGGAAGCGTTACGGAAAAACTATCGCAAGGTACCTGCAACATGGGGTTATCAATCATCCTGAAAAGCAGGTAGCCCTCATTGGTATGCTCCTCTCGTCAATCGCTTTGTTGTTTTTGCCAATAGACAACACCGCAAAACTTTTAAGCGTGTTGGGTATCGTAATTGCGGCAGCCTATGTATTGACGAGGCCAAGCCAGGTACCAGCCGAATATGATCATTCAGGTATAGGGCAGGCAGACAGAACTACGGGGCAAGTTTAGACTGGTTAGCTGTAACCTCAGCTTTGTTGTGGAGAACTTCGCGCAATGCCGACTCAAATAATAAGAGCTGATTACCAGTCAAGTCATATCAGGTATGAATGCTTTTTTATCTGGTATGCGTGTTCGGGGTTTCTGGCTATAGGGTTCAGATAGATTTTTTACTCAATGGACCGGAGGCTCGAAATTTGTGAACTTCGATCCTGAATTGTTATATTGCCTTTTATTCAGCACCCATAAGCAGGGCTGGCAATATGCCCTATAGTGTTATGATCGTATTTCACCCACAACTATACATACACTTATATTTATATTTAGCTAAATGGCGCTCATTCATGAAGCAATAGCCCTACATCAGGCAGGTGACCTCGATGCTGCTGAACAGCAGTATCAAGCTATATTGACAAGTGAACCGGATCACCCGGATGCCTTGCATCTGCTTGGATTAATCAATTATGCCCGAGGGGAATACGACCAAGCCGTAGAAATGGTGCAGCAGGCAATTAATCTGGCACCTCAAAACAGCGTATATTCTTTCAACCTTGGAAACATCTACAGAGACCAGGGTAATGTGCAGTCTGCGGAGACCGCCTATCTCAATGCAATATCCGTGGAACCCGACAACGCAGAATATTTTTATGTGCTCGCGGATATGCTGGATTCAACCGGGCAGGGCGCAAGGGCGGTCGAATATTACAAGCGGGCTACTGAGCTTGAGCCGGATGATGCGGGCATACACCTGGACCTGGGTGCCTGTTACCAGGGACAAAACCAGATGGATGCGGCGGTATTGCAGTACCAGGCAGCACTCGCGATTGATCCAACGCTTGCTCCCGCACATAACAATCTGGGTGGGATTTTCCAGGCGCTCGGAGAGATGGGTAAAGCCGGATCATGTTACCGGCATGCGATCGAGTCAGATCCGGAACTGGCAGAAGCGCACAGGAATTATGCGGCCATACTTGAAATACAGGGCGATACAGAATCAGCCTTGCATCACTATCATGAGGCCCTGCGTATCAATCCTGATTATGATGAAGTGGCTTTCAAGGTAGCGGCTCTGAGTGGGGATAAGGCCCCTGCAGTTGCACCCTCAGGATACGTGGCCGGGCTTTTTGATCAATACGCTGAAGAATTCGACAAGCATCTTACCGGCACACTGGGCTACCGTACTCCACGGCTGCTTCGTGAGATGTTTGATCGCCTGGCCGGCGAATCAGGGCTGATACGAATACTGGACCTGGGTTGTGGTACGGGTTTGTCTGGTGAGGCATTTCGGGATCTTGCCAGCTATATGGCGGGAGTGGATCTATCTTCGCGAATGATAGACAAGGCTGCAGAACGCGGTATTTATGACGAACTGCATTGCGGTGATGTGGTGGATGCACTCAAGCGTACCCCTTCAGGCTGGGGCCTGCTGCTGGCTGTAGATGTGCTGGTTTATATCGGCGATCTCGGCGACTTTATGCAGGCAGCAGCCAGTGCACTGAAGCCCGGTGGATCGCTATTATTCTCGGTGGAAAAATCAATACAAAGCGGATTTGTTTTAGGCAAGTCCGGCCGTTATGCGCACAATATGGATTACCTGGAAGGCCTCGCTGGGAAAGCTGGCCTTACTATAGTGGGTGCCGAGGAAACTGTGCTGCGCAAGGACTACGGTAACGACGTTATCGGTTATGTGTTGATGATGCAAAAACCCTGAGTTGATCAGCAAGCAGGTTTGGCTACCAATAAAAATAAAATGATTTGGCTGTGATATAGACAGCCGCTAGTCATCGTTGTAACGACTGATAGATTTTCACTAATTTTAATTACAGCCCGACCAGTTCTCCCCTGATCTCCCCGATCAACATATCGGCATCTCGCAGTTGCCGTACCCGTTTCCACAGGTTCTCCGGACTGTGCTTATACATATCAAGTAACTGATCTGAGGACACCCATACCAGTTCGCGTCGCTTTTTGAATCTGCCGGAAGTGTCGGTTTTCCATGCATGGTTCATGTCCGCGACATCACGGTAAGGGAACTGGATGAAATAGGTAATCCAGTCCTTCGGCTTTTCGGGATTCGCCGTAAGTCTTCGTCGCCACCAGTCGGGGTAATTCGACAGGGTATGTTCGAATAATCCGGCTACCTGGTTTATTTGCCGGTTGATTCTTTCCTCGGTACGACGCGCGAGACTGATGTCATCTTCCAGGTACATGGTTTCAGTCTCCTCGACGAATTCCCGTATAGCTGTATCACGGTGATCTTCCGTCTTGCCCAGTCCGCCACCAAAGTCGATCAGATGACCTACCTTTCTGCCGGTGAAGGTTTTCTGGAACAGGAACCAGACCTCATCATTATTTACAGCCAGGGGTATAACGCCTGCACCCACAACTACCCCTCTTCAATGGTTATTGACTGGAGTAATTATGGTACAGGCGGGAGATTATTTCTTTGGTTCTGCAGGTTCTGCAGGTTCTGCAGGTTCTGCAGTTTTGGCAGGTTTGGCGGGTTTGCCCCTGCTATATGCAGCTGAATATTTGCCGTTGGTATTACGGTTATTCAGATCATCTGCTACTGCTTCAGCATATTGGGTCACTGCGTTGAGTGTGCCCGCTCTATAACCCTTAAGGTCAGAGTCACCCTGTCTGATCGTGTAGCGAAACCAGTTACCCGCCGGTAACCAGTCGGGTAAAGGCTCCGCTTTCTCGACACTGATCAGTGTGTACACCGGCTTTACCGGACTGGATTCTTGTTTTTCATCCATTAATCATTCCGGCTATTCAGGCAGACTTCTGACGATTACCCTGGCGTTTACCAGCTTGCTGGTTTCTAGAGGGTTTACCACGCCAGCGTGGCTTGTTGTCAGGCTTTGTATTTTTCTGCTGCTTCATGTCGGGCCGTTTACCACCCTGGGGCTTGCGCAATGCCTGCGGGGCTATGGAAGCGTCGGGTTCGTAACCTTTGATAATGTTTTTCGGCAGTTGTCGTTTGAGCAGACGTTCGATGGCACCGAGCAGTTTGTGCTCATCAATGCACACCAGGGAGATTGCGATGCCTTCATTGCCTGCGCGCCCGGTACGACCAATACGATGAACGTAATCTTCCGCAACCTCGGGTAACTCAAAATTTATAACATGGGGCAACTGGCTGATATCGAGTCCGCGGGCAGCAATATCGGTTGCGACCAGTACCCGCACCTTGTTCTGTTTGAACTCGGATAATGCGCGCGTGCGCGCACCCTGTGATTTGTTGCCATGAATTGCGGCGGCACTGATGCCATCCTGGGTTAGTTGCCGGGTTAGCTTGTCTGCGCCATGCTTGGTGCGGGTAAACACCAGTACCTGTTTCCAGTTTTCCGAACCAATCATGTAACTCAGCAGTTCGCGTTTACGATTTCGGTCAACCGGATGAATGATCTGCTCAATACGTTCTGCAGTGCTGTTACGAGATGCAACTTCGATCATCTGTGGCGACTTTAACAAGTCGTTGGACAGCTGCCGTATTTCATTCGAGAAGGTGGCCGAGAATAACAGCGTCTGTTTTTCTTGAGGCAACAAAGCCAGGATTCTCCGGATATCGCGGATAAAGCCCATGTCGAGCATGCGATCGGCTTCATCCAGCACGAGTATCTCGATTCCGGACAGGTCGATCGTCTTTTGTGCGACGTGATCAAGCAGGCGCCCGGGTGTAGCGACCAGGATATCAACTCCTTTGCGCAATATGTTTATCTGTGAATTGATTTTGATGCCGCCAAAAACGGGAGTTGATTTAATCGGTAGATACCTGGCGTATTTTTTTACGCTATCGTCGACCTGTGCCGCAAGCTCACGGGTTGGTGTCAGGATCAATGTACGAATCCTGCGACGATTATTACCGGGTTTCCCCTCGGTCAGACGTTGCAGGATAGGCAAGGTAAAACCGGCGGTTTTGCCGGTACCGGTTTGTGCACCGGCGAGTAAGTCGATCCCTTTCAATATTGCTGGGATCGCCTGGATCTGTATTGGAGTGGGCAGGGTGTAACCCTGTTCATTGACTGCACGCAGCAGTCCGGCCGACAGGCCAAGAGTGTCAAAAGACATTTATTGTTCCCCTGGGGGTTAATGTTGCCGCCTGCCCAGGTTA
This sequence comes from Gammaproteobacteria bacterium, assembly GCA_041572715.1. Lineage (GTDB taxonomy): Bacteria > Pseudomonadota > Gammaproteobacteria > JAJDYQ01 > JAJDYQ01 > JAJDYQ01. Next base: position 11,113 of record JBFFRZ010000025.1, on the reverse strand, counting down.
TTACTTGAGACAGTCCAGGAGGAAACCGGATTATTCGTATTCGAGGAGTACCGCTAAAAGAAGGAAGACCGCGAAGGGCGACACAGACTGAAGTGGGTCGCGTATACGTAAAGTGGGGCGCAGTATAGCAGCATTCAAGCCCGAAAACCGTAAATCCTTAATTTATTTTATTGCGATGTCGCGGCCCCCATGTCACGATTAGATGATTACGTTGATCGCTGTACCACAGACTCTGGGGCTGGTCTTTCCCTGCATAGCGAAACAATGTCCATTACGGGCCCGGTCTCCCAATTGTTTCAGGTTGTTCAATGTTACGTCTCAGATACCAGACCTATGAGTTTGGTTCCACCGATATCCATGTCCGTATGCTACGGGATCGCCAGCAATATGCAGATGATGAAGGCATAGCCGAACGCGCGGGCGTTTCTGCGGCCAGCTGGCCATTGTTTGGTGTGGTATGGCCTTCCGGCGAGCTGCTGGCACAACTTATGCTCGACCACGAAGTCGAGGGTAAACGCATCCTTGAAGTAGGTTGCGGTATGGGGCTGGCAAGCCTGCTGCTGAATCATCAAGGCGCTGATATCACAGCGACCGACTATCATCCCGAGGCTGGCGCTTTCATGCAGGAAAATACCAGGCTGAATGAGGATACAGACATTACCTTTGTTCGGACCGGCTGGGGTGATGCGCCGGTTGACCTGGGCGAGTTCGATCTGATTATCGGTAGTGACCTGTTGTATGAACCCGATCACGTGGAAACACTTTCGGCATTTATCGATCAACACGCTGGTCCCGGCTGCGAAGTCATTATCGTTGATCCGGGCCGGGGACTTCATCCACGTTTCAGTATCAACATGATACGATTCGGCTTCGAACACACACAGAAGAAGCCAACCGGCAGTGATCACATGGACAATGATTTCACTGGTCAGATACTGACCTATCACCGTTAAACATCAATAGCCTGACAGCAGGAGCGCAAAATGGAAGGCATAAGTGATCTTAAAATAGAGGGCATCGACGAAAATCGCGCGCCCAGTGCCAAGCATGCTCAATATATCAATCTGTATTTTCGCCTGAATCATAAGGCACCCGAGCCCTGGTGTTTCATGTTCAATGATCTGATGGCAAAACACCCGAGCAAGCCCAAGGTAATCCCGACAGAGGGGTTATATATTGAAACCTGGGTGCAGAATGGCGAGCTGATTGCACCACACCTTGAGCTGTTAAAAGCAGCCGTGAAGGAGTGTTCCACGCTGTATATCGAGAAACTCGAACGGGACCGTCGGGCCAGTAGCGCCCAGACCGGGGAGAAGGTGGAAGACAACAGCCCGCAAGCAAAGCTCAACCATATTATCGAATCGCTGAATTTTGATGACGACGAGGTCTAGTCCTGACGGGTAAATAATTTATCTGCCCGGTTCAATTGATGTGAAACACAGGTGACGTATCATATCGGTATATATTGAAAGCGGGGGATAGTTCAGTATTCTGCAGACCTGTCCGGTTTCCCGGTTATCTTGATACACAGAAGGAGCTTGGTGATGAAAGTAGGGCTGGTCGGTTTGGGCAAGATGGGTGGCAACATGGCGCGAAGGTTGCGCCAGTATGGCGTCGACGTGGTCGCCTATAACCGCAACATGAAGGTTGCGGATGAACTCGCGGAGGAAACAGGGCTGGTTGCCGCCAGGTCATTGCAATCCCTGGTTGATCAACTGGAAGCCCCCCGCGTGGTATGGCTGATGCTGCCCGCAGGCGAGGTGACCCAGCACCACCTGGAGTTATTTGCGGACCTGTTGCACACAGGGGACCTGGTGGTTGATGGCGCCAACTCATACTATAAGGATTCAATCAGGCGTGGCGAAGAACTGTCAGCCAGTGGCCTGCAGTTTGTCGACGCCGGTGTCTCTGGTGGTGTATGGGGGCTGCAAAACGGTTACGCCATGATGCTCGGTGGTGACGCCAAAGCGATCGAACATATCAAGCCGCTTATTGATGCACTGGCTCCGCCGCAGGGCTGGATACATTGCGGCCCGAATGGCAGTGGGCACTTCGTGAAGATGATTCACAACGGCATTGAATACGGCATGATGCAGGCATACGCAGAGGGGTTTGCCCTGATGCGCGAACGCAAGGACTTCAACCTGGACCTGGCCGCTATCGCAGAGTCATGGCGGCATGGCAGCGTCGTGCGTAGCTGGTTGCTCGACCTGACAGCGGATTACCTGGCGAATGACCAGCAGCTGGATGATATCGAACCTTTCGTTGCAGATTCCGGTGAAGGTCGATGGACTGCGCTGGAATCGGTGGAGCTGGGCGTGCCTACACCCGTCATGAGCCTGGCATTGATGATGCGTTTTGCCAGTCAGGGTAAAAGCGATTACAGCGACCGCATGCTGGCGATGATGCGTAAGGCATTCGGCGGTCATGCAGTGAAGTCAAAGGAGTAAGCCATGGAACCTGCCATTAGTCCCTGTTATTTCGTGATCTTCGGAGCAACCGGCAACCTGGCGACCGACAAGTTACTACCCGCGTTGTACCATCTCGAAAGGGCTGGGCGCATCAGTGAAGATCTGCATTTTATTGCAACCTCACGTCGCGAATGGGATACCGAAGCGTGGCGAAAGCATATGAATGAAGCGCTGCAGGATCGTATCGGCGAAGATATTGATCAGTCAGTATGTGAAAGTATCGTTCACCGTTTCGAATTCGTCAGTGGTAATCATACTGATCCGGAGACATACCGTAGTTTGATGGATGTGCTTTCCCGGCCGCGCGATGGGACCTGCGAGAACATTGTGTTTTACCTGGCCATTAATCCGGCTGATTTCCTGGATGTTGTCAGCCAGTTACACCAGGCAGGGTTCAGCGGCAAGTTCGCTCGACATCGCATTGTCGTTGAGAAACCGTTTGGCGAGGATATTGAAAGTGCCAAGCAGCTTAACAGACGTCTGCATGAGCACTTCAGCGAGGAACAGATTTACCGTATCGATCATTACCTGGGCAAGGAAACAGTGCAGAACCTGCTGGTATTTCGTTTTGCCAATACCCTGGTGGAACCGATCTGGAACCGGCATTACATTGATCATGTGCAGATCACCATGGCCGAAGAGAAAGGAATCGGTAACCGTGCCGGATATTTCGATCGAACAGGCAGCCTGCGCGATATGCTGCAGAACCACCTGATGCAATTATTAACGGTCGTTGCGATGGAGCCACCCGCCGTGCTGGATGCGGATGCGCTACGCGATGAGAAGGTCAAGGTACTGCGTTCCATTCGGCCCATACCAAAGGGTGGGGTCAAGGCTTTTGTATACCGGGCACAGTATGGTCCGGGGGCAATCGATGGTGAGCAAGTAGCTGGTTATCAGAGTGAATCCGGAGTAGAGAACAACTCGACCACTGAGACCTACGTGGCGGCCAAGTTTTACGTGGACAACTGGCGCTGGCGTGGGGTTCCGTTTTATCTGCGCACCGGCAAACGCATGCCAAGGCAGATGTCTGCCATCAGCATCCGCTTTCGACATCCACCGCAGCAACTGTTTCGTGAAACACCGCTGGAAAATATCGAACCCAACTGGATCGTGCTCTCTATCCAGCCGGAGGAATCCGTGCGCATGGAGATCCATGCCAAGCAGCCGGGCCTGGGTATGAATACACGCACCATTGATTTGATGGCTTCCTACCGGGAGGAGCATGAGATTGCGCTGGATGCCTATGAGACATTGTTGCTCGATGTGATTGAAGGGGACCGTAGCCTGTTCATTCGTTTCGATGAGGTCGAGTGGGCATGGCGGGTCGTAGATCCGATCATGCACTACTTCTCGCAGGACACGGATTATATTCCGACTTATCCGGCGGGAAGCTGGGGTCCCGAGGGGGCTTCCCGGTTATTCGACAAGGAAGAGAACGACTGGCGTAACACGATATAGGTCAGGGCGCTTCGCCATGCTGGCCCCATGTCTCGGTGATGACCTGGCCTGGCTTGGTATGAGGACAGTTTTGATTAACAATACTTTCAGATACGCTTTACCCTGACTGCATCCATTTTCAGTCCAGAGATGGAAAATTCGACAGGAACAAACTCTACCGGGTGACTGTCAGTGAGGCTTTCGTGGGACTCCCGGGTCATCAGAATCTCGTTTGCCTCCGCAAGATCTTCACCGAGTTTACTCGCCAGGTTCACCGGGTCGCCAAAGAAGTCGATGGAGCCGAGTGAAAGGTAGCGTCCGTGATCTATGCCAATCGATACCTCTATGCTGCGGTCATCTGGATTACGGGCATTGATTTCTGCGATGGCATCGTGGATAGCCAATGCCGAGGACAATGCGTTATCACTATCGGTAAAAGTGGCAAAGCAGTTGTCTGCCTCAAACTTGATGATGTTTCCCTTATGCATGGCTATCGCCGGCGCTACTGCCTGTTGCATCTTGTATATCAGGGACATGTAATAAACAATTCCGCGCGTGCGCGTAACAACGGAAAAACCCGACATGTCCAGCACCAGTATCGCACCTGTTGTGCCAAACTGTTTCCAGATAGCTGATTCAATAGAAGTACGCGCTTCCTCATTATTCTCCGAGGCGTAGTCAGAGAGTAATTGACCAAGTGGTTTATCAGTCTTTATCAGCACGGTAATGTCCTTTGAAAGTAGCCTGAATCATAGCAATATCGCATAAAACACTAAACCAGATTAAGAAAACGATCGATGAACAGCAGTTTTTTGATATTAATCAGAAAATCATAATATTCTGTGTAGCACAATCAGCGCACTGAATTGCCATGCGCTGCAAAACCAGGGAGTTGATTATGTATGGACGGATTTATTGCCTGCTGCCGGTGTTGCTGCTTGGTTTTGTTTCTATTAACAGCTGGGCAGCCGAAACCTCGGCCATGCCTCCGCCGGAATCCTACTGCAAGTGGGAGATGAAGAACCTCTCAATCAATGAACCCCTATGTGGTTTGGCCGGTAACGCCCAACGCGGCCAGGTCATCACGGCGGACAGCAGCCAGGGCAACTGCGTTGCCTGCCACCAGTTACCTGTTGAAGGGGTAGAGGACTTTGGTAACCTGGGACCATCACTGTTTGGTGTGGGCTCGCGCTATTCAGAAGGCTCCCTGCGATTACGTGTTGTTGATACCAGGCAGATTAACCCGATGTCGATCATGCCGGGTTTTTATCGTGATCCGGCGCTGCTGCATCGGCCGGGGAAGGCCTATATCGGCAGAACCTTTTTAACCGCACAACAGGTGGAAGATGTTGTTGCCTATCTGGTGACTCTGAAATGAACAGCTTGCATTACCATACCCTGATGATTGGCGCCTTGTTACTGGCGTGGACTGCAGTCAGCGCAGAACCGAAATCCGGTTATGAATACCTGAAGCCGGAATCGCAAAGGCTGCAGGATGATGCTTTTGAAAACCCCGGATTGCTGGCGGTAGAAAACGGTGAGTTTCTGTTCAATCTGCAGGACAAGGTCAGCGGTAAGTCCTGTGTCGACTGCCATGGTGTTTCCGGGGAGAAGCTCAATACAAAACGGATTGCACGATACCCGGTGGTTGATCCGGACTCACAGGAAATCATTTCACTGCATGCGCAGGTGAGACAATGTCGCAGCCGCGTTACGGACCAGGTATTGCCCATTAATCACAAGGACCTGCTCGACCTGGAAACATTTGTTCGCCATCTGGCGAAAGGAGAAAAGGTTAACGTGCAGACCGATGACAAGGTAGTGCCTTTGCTGAAAAAGGGAGAGGCCCTGTATCAGCAGCGTTATGGTCTTATCGACATATCCTGTTACCAGTGTCACAGCATCTATGCCGGACAGATGCTACGCGGGCAGAAGATCAGCCAGGGACAGGGTAACGGTTTTCCTGCCTACCGGCTGGATATTGGCGAAATGACCAATATGAACCAGCGCATTACCCAGTGCCTCAACCTCATGCGAGCTGAACCATTTGCGAGTGACTCGGAAGAGATCAAGCAGCTGGAACTCTACCTGATGTCGCGTTCGAATGGGTTACCCATTGAAACACCCGCCGTCAGGTACTAACGACAGGATTATTAAGTCTATCAGCTAAAAGCGTACCCCCGGCGTTTCAATCGGCAATCCGTTACCGCGTGAGTGCAGGTAAAGCTCCAGGTTGACGTATTCATCGGCGCCGCCTTTTAAATACTGTGCGCGTAACAGGTTCTGGCACTGGCGGAAACGTTCATGCAATCCATTGACCCGCTGATTTTTCAAGCGATAGGTTGGAAAGCCGTTGGAATGTCCCTGCGACAGAACCTGTGCCCGCAGGCGCATGCCGCTGTAGGCTTCGTGACATTGCTGGCAGGACATGTTCATCTGACCTGAGCGAGCATTAAACATTGCCTTGCCTTTCTCATAATAAGGTTTCGCAGGCCCATCGATACTGACGTTTACCTTTTCACCCTTTGCGAGATTTCGCACAAAGGTTTCCAGGGCGAGAGCATCTTTTGAATCATACTTCATCGGCTTGTTACCGCTGTTTTCGGAGCACATGTGAATTCTATGCTGCAGGCTAAGCGGCTTTCCCAGCTTTTCATCGTATACCGGGTAGGCGGCGATATTGCCCGGTTCGAGTTTTTCCCCGCTTTCACCATGACACGATGCGCAGGGTTTGACGCCATCTTTATCGTCATAAAAAAGTTCACTCCCCCGTTCAACCATGGCATAGCCCGGGTTCATGAATTCATCGTCCTGCATTTCCCTGGCCTCGTCACTGATAAATTCATAACCGGATTTAAGTTCTGCAGCATGAAGTGCTACCATGGCTAGCAGACATGTCGTGATGGTCGTAGTAACTGCAAGTTTTATATACATGTTCATATGCTGTTACTCCCGCTTATTTCAGACTACTGAGGTAAGCAACTACATCCTCAGTTTCCTGTGCGCTAAGTATCGTCTTTCCCCGAAACTTCTTTTTTACGTTATTCAATTCATTCGGGTCGATATAGTAGGGAGGCATGATCGTCGCCGGGTTGATCAGCTGTTCGTTGGCTACTCTCAGGCGAATCTGTGCGGGCGAATACCGGGTACCTATCGCGACTAGCGGGGGCCCGAGTTGTCCGGGAAATTCGGCATCTTCGACCGGCAGCATATGACAGGCGATGCAGTTTCCTTTTTTACGGTCCAGCGCCAGCTGCTTACCACGTTCAGCATTGCCCTGCTTGCCGCCTATAGGTTCCTCGATGGCAAAGTTATCGGCTTTCCACGGGTAGAAGGGCTCGTCCGGAACCTTGCCTTTATCGGCACAGACCAGTATGGGGGATATCAGTGCAGGTACTACCAGTGAAGTGATGATGTGTTTCATTGTATTGCCCCTTGCAGATGACTATTCTGTCGACAGCGTTGATCGAACTTTTCTCTTGTTTCTGTGAATGTAGTAGGGAAATTGGCCAGGTGGACGCCTATCACAAATATCCTTGGATAAAATCAAGGTTTTTTTGACTTTTGTCAGATGTTGCTTTGTCTTGCATCCGGCAAGGTGTCGTGATTCGTAAAATAGCGATAAAAGGTTCAGGATGATGATTTTCCGACAGCGGACAGCCGATACATGAGTACAACAGAATCACCGCAAGCATTGTTGGTCCGGTCCCTGATGAACCCGTCCTTTTATGACCACCCGGTGGTGCAGGTTGAACTGGTCGAGACGCATATTTCATGGGTGCTTCTGACCGGCAATTTTGTCTACAAGATCAAGAAACCGGTAGATTTTGGTTTTCTTGATTTCTCGACCCTCGAGAAACGCAAATTCTACTGTGAAGAGGAACTTCGTCTGAACCAGCGGCTGGCGGATGAACTGTACCTTGCCGTGGTGCCGATAGGCGGGACACCGCAAATGCCGGAACTGAATGCCACTCAGGGCGCCATCGAGTACGCAGTGAAAATGAAACAGTTCCCGCAGGCGCAACAATTAGACGAGGTTCTCGCCAGAGGCGAACTGAAGCCGGATCAACTGGATGCGGTAGCGAGACTGATTGCCGAATTTCATCTCCGGATCAGGACAGTAGCTGATGACGACACATATGGAGATGCCGAGCATGTATACCAGCCCGTCAGTGAGAACTTCCGGCAGATTCGACAGCACCTGTCCGGGGCAAACCTGCCTGATGAATTACCCGAGCTGGAGCATTGGAGTGCGCACTGTTTTAAACGAATAAAAGCGGTTATCGCCAGCCGTAAATCGGGCGGTTTTGTTCGTGAGTGCCACGGCGATCTGCATTTGAGTAACCTGGCCTGGTACCGGGAGGCACCGCTGGTATTCGACTGTATTGAGTTCAACCCGAACCTGTACTGGATCGATGTCATGAATGACATCGCGTTTCTGGTAATGGATTTGCAGGACCGTGGTCAGTGGTCGCTTGCCTATCGCCTGCTCGATATTTACCTGCAGGTCACGGGAGATTATGCGGGTATCGCCGTAATGCGGTTTTACCTGGTATACCGTGCCATGGTGTTGGTCAAAGTGAACGCGATTCGCCTAGGACAGACAGCTGATGATTCCGAATCGCGGCAGCGGGTGAAAAATGAATACCTCAACTACATTCAACTCGGCACACGCTATATTCGTCATACACACCCGTTGCTGGTTATTACCCGTGGCCTGTCGGGGTCCGGCAAAAGTACCGTGGCCGGACAGTTGCTTGAGCATCTTGGTGCGATCCGTATCCGCTCGGATGTCGAGCGCAAGCGGTTATTTGGCATTGCCCCGGGGGAAACGGCAGCCGCAGAAAACAATTCAGGGATTTATACACCCACTGCAACGCAGCGTACCTATGATCGGCTCTACGATCTGGCGGGCCAGGTGATTGATGCCGGTTACCCGATCATCGTTGATGCTGCCTTTTTGCAGCATGCCCAGCGAATGCCGTTTCAACAGCTTGCCATGAAAAAACAAGTGCCATATGTCATCCTTTCGCTGGAAGCAGACACACGGGTTCTGCGGCAACGGGTACAGGAGCGCCAGGGTGACGCCTCAGATGCCGGACTGTCCGTGCTCGAACAGCAGCTGCTCGGCCAGGAGTTACCTGTGAGTGATGAACAGCCGTACCTGATCAATATCAACACGGCGTTGCCTGTCGATGTGGAGCTGCTGGTAGAACAGATCGTACAGCGAGCGGGTATTGATCAAAAAGTTCGGAATTCATCATGCTAAAATCGAATTGCAACCAAACCCCGGAGGGCAAGTCATGAGTACCAAGCTAGAACAGGAAGAATATTTATATCGCAGGGCAATCGATATTATCGAATCACCCGATACCGATGAAGAAAAAGAGGCACTGCTGTTCCAGGAAGTTTGGGTTCCGCTGGCAGAGCTGTACAAGGACACCATCGAAGAGTATGCCAAGGCCGGATCGTAATCGTTGAGGGATATCATATATTTGCAAACTGGTCAGCGGGAAGTACTGGTGGACATTACCGGGCAGGTTCGGGCTGTCGTCAGCCAGAGCAAAGTCAGAAACGGACTGGTATCGATTTATGCACAGGGTGCTACCGCTGCAATCATGATCCAGGAAAACTGGGACGACAGCGTGCAAACAGATGTGATTAACCTGTTACGCAAGGTGATCCCGAAAGGTGTTTGGCTGCATGATGCGCAGGATGGCAACGGAGATGCTCACCTGAAATCCGGCCTGGTTGGTCCTTCAGAGACCGTGCCATTGATTGAAGGGCAACTGGGACTTTCGCGCTGGCAGAATATTTTTTTCTGTGAGTTTGATGGACCACGTTCGGATCGAAAGGTCGTCTGTACCGTGATCGAAGATGCGCAGGTTTGAGTCAATGAAATTCCTGGGCCTGTGGCTGCTAATAGTCAACATGCTGTCACCCTTGCATGCCTTCGAGCTGGTATATGAAACCGCTTCGGATACGATCTATGCGCATCCTCATGATGTTCTTGTTTCACCGGATGGAAGGCTGCTTTATGTGGCCGATAATGGCAACGACCGAATAGCAGTATTGGATGCATACAATCTCGAGTTGCTGGGCAGTTTTGGTGAAGGTGAAGTAGGGGAGCCGCATGATGTTGCACTGGACCTCGAGGGCAGGTTGCTGGTGGCTGATACTGGCGGTAGCCGTATTGCCATTTACGAGTTAAGCGGTACCAGTGGAAAGCTGGTCGGTGAGCTCAGGGAAAAGCTGTCGCGTCCGGAGGGCGTAACGGCCCATCCCGATGGTCGTGTCTATGCGACGGGTGCAGGGTCAGGCAACCTGGTTGCTTATCATCAGGGTAAAGTCGTGGCTGAGCTAGGCGGATTTGCTGCGCCGCATGATGTCGTTGTTGCCCCGGACCGTACCCTATGGGTTGCGGATGCGGCCAATGACCGCATCGTCAACCTGGATCAGGACCTGAAGGTACTTAAAGCTTTGAAGGGAGCCCCTTACTATTTTAGCGGCCCGCGTTATTTTGATTTCGATGGGCAGGGGCGGCTCTATGTTGCTGATAAGTACAGTCACCAGATCAAGGTACTGGCCCCCGATCTCTCGCTACAACTCGTGTTGGGTGGCAAGCACAATACCTTTGGTCCCGGTTATTTCAATCACCCGGAAGGCATCAGTATTCGCGGTGAAAAAGCCTGGTTTGCCGATACTTATAATGACCGCATCGTTCGCTATCGTATAGTCGAGTAGTTGATTGGTAGTATTGGTTTCCGGTTGTACCTGGCTGCATGGTCACGTCGTAAAGATACTGTAGCCCAAGGCAGATGCTACCAGTGGTAGATGACAACAATGTTGCACGCGTTTACTCGGACTTTTTGGGGGCAAAGTTGAAGTACATCTTTTCCGGCAACAGGTTGTAGCTCCAGGGAAGGCCCTCGTTCTTCCATCCATTAACGACGCGCTTGCCTTTGTGTGGCCCTTCTTTCGCTTTTTTTCCTTCGAAACCATCAACCTGGGTATAGACCTGGGTGAAACCCTCCTTGTACAGGGCCTTTGCTGCCCAAGGGCCACGTGTGCCGCCCTTGCACATGATGATAATCGGTGTGTCCTGTGTCAGGTTAAGATGCTTGACAAGGTTTTTCACGGCTTGTGCAAAGTCGGGATTCTTCACCATCCTGAAGGTGCCATGCACGCCATCTTTTTTCATT
>JBFFRZ010000024.1:0-16163 GCA_041572715.1 Gammaproteobacteria bacterium | reverse complement strand
CCACTGTCCCTGACACCGCGAGAGTTTCATGTACTGGATCTTATTGTTGCAGGCCTTGCAAATGGCCAGATCGCGTCGAGGCTTGGCGTTGCGACAAAAACGGTTGAAAATCATCGCTTCAACCTGATGCACAAACTGGATGTGCGTAACGTGGCCGAGCTGGTCAGGTTTGCCCATATCAAGGGTCTTGTGAACAGCCAACAGGTGCTAATCTAATCATGCTATAACGACTGTGAACGTGCGCCCGCATGGTTCCGGTCTTCGGATGTGCCACGAAAACGCACATGTGTACAGTCAAGCCCGGGATATATTTCTGTCAGCAGACATGCTGTTATTCAGGGCAGATTGGGTTAAAGTTAGTCGTATAACAATATCAAAGACCAACTCATGACGGATGAACCAACAATCAATGTTGGGCGTTACCAGGTGCTGGACAAGATTGGGGGCGGCACCAGTGGTGATGTCTATCGCTGTTATGACCCGATACTGAAACGCAACGTTGCAGTAAAAGTTCCGTTAGTGACCCTTGATCGCGCAGAGTTCAAGAACGTGGTCGGGAAGTTTTACCATGAGGCCGAGATCGCCGCGCAGTTTCAACACGCCAATATCGTTACTGTCCATGATGTTGGTGGAAATATGCCAAAAGAAGAGGGCCAAACCGAAAAGTACGGCGACCACTATCTTGTCATGGAGCTGGCCAGTGGTATCAACCTTAAGGACTATTTGCAGTCACAGGAAAAACTGCCAATAGAGGAAACTCTCAAAATTATATTTGAATGTTGCAAGGCGCTTGATTACATACATTACCGGGGTGTTATTCACCGTGATATCAAGCCGGCCAACATTATTTATGACCCACAGACCGGGGCGGTAAAACTTACCGATTTCAGTATTTCGGATTATCTTGATAATCCTTCCGAAAAGCAGATCGGCACCTTGCCCTATAGTTCGCCGGAGCATTTTTTGCCCGACAAACAGATCACACCGCAAACTGATATTTTTGCCCTTGGCAGCGTGATGTACCAGATGCTGACGGGCAGCTACCCGTTCCAGGGTGAAAACATCGATGAGGTGGCTTCGCATATTGTTGCATCACACCCGACCCCGGCCAGGTCGCTACGTGATGATGTCCCGATACAGGTCGAGTTCATATTGCTCAAGGCCATGAGTAAATCCCAGCGCGATCGCTTCCAGAATGCAGTTGAATTTACCGATGCAGTCAGTCTTGCGCTAAAGACTATTGGCGTGGTTCAGAACAGGCAAGTCGATCAACACCGTAAGAATACCGAGATCGATGAATACCTGATACTTCGGCATAACAGCTGGTTCAGTGAATTCTCTCCTGACCAGATTGATGAGCTGGTCCGCTCTGGCCGGGTGCTTAGCTACGACAATGAGGAGTACATTGTCAGGGAAGGGGACATTGCGGACAGTTTTTATACCCTGATTCAGGGTGAAGCCGAGGTAGTCAAAGGTGATCGCCTGCTGAATGAACTGGAGCCAGGTGACTGTTTCGGAGAGCTCGGGCACCTGACAGAAGCCCATACGCGTACGGCAAGTATTCGCGCATGCGGTCCGGTGCGTGTGCTTGCCGTGAAAACGGAGAAGTTGCAGGAGCTTTCGCCTGAAAGTCAGGCCAGCTTTTACAAGGCATTTCTCACCATCACCATGGAGCGCCTGATCGAGAAGAATGCGCAGGTCGTTAAGGCGGAATAATGCAGCCCGGATCGGGTCTGAACAGTATCAATCGGGGTTAGTGTGCTTTTCATTGTGGCTCGAAATACAGTGTGAACGTTTTCTTTGTTGGTTCCGCGGGCCCGCTGAGTGTTGAGCCGTTTCAGTGGCTGTTATCGTCAGAGCATGTCCTGTGCGGTGTTGGCCTCGATTGGCAGGAACCTGCAAACTGGCCCGGACAGGTTGGGCTTACGCAACTCACCCTGGAGCACAATACTCTTGCTTCGCGTGCGCGTGCGCATCAATTGCCCCTGGTTGACCTCAACAATGACGATACCAGTGAGGTGGCAGCCAGGATCAGGGCGCTGAATCCTGACCTGATCCTGGTTTCCTGCTATGGGCGAAAAGTCCCCGATCAGATACTGCAGGTTGCCCGCCATGGCGGGATTAATTGCCATCCGTCTTTGCTTCCCTCCTACCGTGGGCCAGCGCCGCTATTCTGGCAGTATCGCGAGGGTATCGACCCGTTGGGGGTTAGCCTGCACGTCATGAACAGCGAATGGGATGCCGGTGATGTGATTGCTTCCACGACGCTTGAGGTGGTGGATGGCCTGCCGGGGGCATACATCCAGTTAAGGTTGTCAGAGGCCCTGTGCGACTTGCTGGCACAGACACTGGAAAGATTTCCTGACGGGCTGAGTCCAATTGCACAGCAACAGAAAGATGCCAGCTATCATGGCGCCCCTGGACCTGCAGATTTCCAGGTGCAGACGAAATGGAGCGCCCGTAGGATTTTCAATTTTATGCGCGCCACCGAGCATTGGGGGTATGCCTACCCCTGCGAGGTGAACGGCAGGCGCTATGAGCTCAAGCATGCCCTGGTATTTTCGGCGGACAATCAGGCAGATTTGCTGCCAAACAACCCGGAAGTGCTGCATTTTGAATGTAATCCGGGACTGATGGTGGCCTCCTATTACCATTAGCTTATGGCACTGGACCCTGCTCGGGTAGCATAATCCGCTCTATGACTATGGATCGAGAAATCCCCGGCCAGTATCAGCTGGTAGAGACCCGCCTGCAGGAACGGCTGGAAAACGGCACCACACGCTGCAATCTGTGTCTGTGGCGCTGCAAAATTGGACATGGGCAGAGAGGCTTCTGCCAGGCGCATGTCAACCGCAACGGGACCCTGTATAACCTCTCCTACGGTATTTTGTCCTCGATTGACATTGATCCCATTGAAGATAAACCGGTACGTCATTACCGGCCCGGCACGCAAGTGATGTCCGTAGGCAGTTATGGCTGCAGTTTCCGCTGTGGTGGCTGCCATAACCTGGATATTTCATGGGGTGTTAAGGCGCTGGATGAATTGGCCCGCGGCGAATCGACCGAGGCATGGGTCCCGCCCCGGCAGCTGGTGGAAACGGCGATACGAGCAGGGGTCGATGGCATCGCTTTCACTTATTCCGAACCCGCTGTGTGGCTGGAATATGTTATGGATGTCAGCCAGTTGGCTCATGAGGCGGGTTTATACACGGTCTATGTCTCCAATAGCTATGTTACTGATGAAGCGCTTGAGATGGTTGCGCCTCACATTGACGTGCTCTGTTCTGACATCAAGAGCATGCGGGACGACTTCTACAAGGAAATTTGCCGGCCGGCAAAGGTGCAGCAGGTCCTTGCATCAATCAGGAAAGCGCATGATCTGGGTATTCACGTGGAAACCAGAACCAATATTATCCCCGGCAAGAATGATGATCCGCGGCAATACGAGGAGATAGCCCAATGGGTTTACGATAACCTCGGCGAGGACAGTCCCTGGCATATCACTCGTTTTTTTCCGGCATATCAGCTGAATCACCTGCCGATGACGCCAGAAGAAGATTTATTTGCCGCTGAGGCCGCCGCGAAACGGGTCGGCTTGAAGAACATCTATGTTTATAATGACAAGGGATGTGATTGTGCGAAAGAAAATCGCCCGATCGATTTTTATCTCGATGCGAGCAGCGATGATGTATTTCAGGCTAAAAAATGTGCCGCATCCTGTTGCGGTGATGATGGCGTACTATTGAAAAAGTATGAGCAGGATATAACGATTAAATAGGCCGGGCTTGTATTTGAGTTTGGTGGCCCAACCTGGGGTTTTTTGAATTAGAAATTTTTGATTGCAGGGGTTTCGGTATGGCAAACGTGGTGCAATGTGTAGTGCTGAAGACAGAAGCGGAGGCGATGGAACGTCCACCGCATCCGGGTGAACTGGGCCAGCGAATATTTGAAAATGTGTCGAAGGAAGGCTGGAAAAAATGGCTGGAACGGCTGACAACCATCATTAACGAGAATGGACTGAATACCGCGGACCCCAGAAACCTGGAACTGATTGAAAAGCACATGCTGGGTTTCTTCTTCGAGGAAGGCGATTATGGCAAGGCGCCAGCCGGGTTTCAGGCAGGTGGCGGTGGTAAAAAGTAAGGCTGTCAAAGCCTCAGCTGTGGAAATACTCCGCCCAGGTACGGCCAGTTTCTGATACGCGAACCTTGTATACCTGGGGCCACATGGCCCGCGCTTTCAGATATAAATACTTGGCGATGGCTTCAGCCGAAGTCGGGCCTGGCAGAACATCATTCAGATGGCGATGGTCCAGTTCGTTGTCAATAATTTCCTTGAACGGCTTCAGGTCATGATAATCCACGATAAAGCCGTACTGGTTCAGGGTTTCTGATTCCAGTACCAGCTCTACGATATAGTTATGGCCATGCAGACGGCTGCATTTATGGGTATCCGGTAAGCCGTCAATAATGTGACTGGCGCTGAAATGAAACTGTTTAGCGATTCGATACATGCACTGATTATATTCGATAGTGATTCAATTTGCCGAGCTCATGCCATGTGCGTGGCATCAATTTTCCATAAAGGGGCGACGACAAATTTGAGTTGCTGGTGTGCCTTTCGCAAGGCGTCGACAACCGTTTCCGGGTCATCTGCCTCGGCGAATATATAGCCGGGATACTGGTTTCCTTCTGGCAACGGAATCAATTCATGTCCATCCGGTATGACGATATCTATTGCCGTAATGTGCCGGGTTTTCTTCGCCGTCGACAGCCCCTCAACCCGCCTGAGCAGGCCAGCTTCAGGGACCGGGATCATCATGACCCCCCGGGCAGCGCGCATCGGTTCAGGAGAAACTGGCCGGCCAATAGCCAGCGCAATGGTTAGCATCTCAAGATCCAGCCCGTTACCGCTGTCGAGGGTGCGCCCGCAGTCCCCACCAATGGTCCGGCTTGCAACCTCCAGTATCCAGATCTCGTCGTTGACCCGGAGCTCGGCATGCACCGGCCCTGTAGTCAGGCCATAGGCATCGCAGGCTTCCTGTACTCGCTGCCTGATCAGTGCCTGTGCCTGCGGGCTCAGCCGGGAAGGCGTTACGTAGATGGTTTCTTCAAAGAAAGGACCGATCAAGGGGTCGGGTTTGTCAAAAATCGCCAGGGTTGAAAGCCGGCCATCATGTAAAAAGCCTTCATAGGCGACTTCAGTACCATCGATGTATCGTTCAATGAGTATATTGCTACGTTCAAATTCATCTCCATACCCGGCAATAATTGCCCTGATGCGCTCGCATGCGTTGATCAGTTCATCGGTATTGTTTGCCCTGATGACACCACGGCTCGCCGAAAGATGGAGTGGCTTTAGCACGCAGGGGAAGGGTATGCCGACAATCTGATCTTCTATCGGCATATGTAAATCGAGCAGGCAGTGCCCGGGTACCGGGCATCCGGCAAGTGCCAGGTGGGCACGGGCTATGTCCTTGCGTCGTGATGCCTGCGCAGCCTTCGGGTCGTTATGCGGCAGGTTCAGGGATTGCGCAACACGGGCGGCCAGTTCCACGGTACTGTCGTCACTGCCCAGCACGCCTGCAAACGGTTTCCTGTTTGCTTCAAGCATCATTGATTCAAATGCGCTGTCCTGGTCATCCAGGTCGATATGTAGCCCTTCGTATACCTCGTTAATTAACGAGTGCTCACCTCTTGACGCAATCAGCACCTCAAGTCCCATTTCCTTTGCGGCCTTGATATACGGTGCAATCCGGTAGCTATTCGGTTGGGCGATTAGTAGAAAACGTGCGTTCATGGTTTAGCATGGGCAAGAAAAAAGCCCCGGTCAACGGGGCTTTTCATAACAGATTATAGGGGGTCTGGTTGCTGTCAGTGCTCAGCCGCAACCACCGCCGGCCGCGCCGCAGGTACCGCAAGTCCCGGATCCGCCAGAGTTCGCGAAAACGTTTTTGAATACAAAACTTTTGTTTGGTCCCTTCTCCTGGAAGTCAATTTCAACACCCTCGAGATAGGACAGCGCGACTGAATCGACGTACATATTGAGTCCATCTCTAGTCCAGGTGGCATCGAACTGGGTCGGTTCCTCTACCAGGGTCATGCCATAGGTCATACCACCGCAGCCGCCGCCGGATACGAAGATACGTACGCCATTGACATCATCCTCATCCTGGGTCAGTGCCCGAAGTTGCACTATGGCCTCTGGTGTCACATTGATTTCACTGGTTAGTTCGGTTTTGAATTGTGGTGTAGACATAATGTGTTCCTGAAGATTAGGTTAACAGGCGCAAGTCTAGCAGATATAGGGCCGGCCTGACCTTATCTTAAGGGGTATAGGCAACGGCTGTTCCCCGGCGTTCCAGTTGGGCTCGACGGTTGCTGGCGTGTAAATGCAGCCGCTACATATGCAGGCGTCACAAATTCCTCCAGCGCGTCGCAGATACCGGCCAGCTGTGGTGATTGTACCACTTAAAAGGAGTTTGACCGCTTGTTGGTTGGTAATGGATGATGTGGCGATGAAGCAGGCTTATTACGAATTTTACTTCCCGCAGGCACAGCAGCTTAATCCTGTCGTGCTCAATGGTTATTTAGCCAGGTTGCAGGCAGGACAGGTCAGGCAAACGCACCTGTTTGGCGGGCGTTATGAAAATATCTACATAGACCGGGAGGACATACCTGAGTTGTCCGGATTGATTGCATTCTGGATGGACTCAGCGGCGCGGGTGCTGGAAGTGGATGCCGATAGCCTGCAGTGTGGTTTCTGGTTCAATCATATGCGCCCGGGTGATATGACCATCATGCACAGCCATAATGATGATGACGAGCTTTTGTCTGGTGTTTACTACCTGAAAGTACCGGAAAAATCAGGCGAACTGGTTCTGCATCATGACGAGCAGACGATGACCATTGGGCCGGAGCCCGGCAAGCTGGTACTTTTTTCGGCCAGTGATCAGCACGAAGTCACGCGCAACCTGAGCCAGGACGAAAGGCTTTCCATCGGCATGAATTTTGGCCCCAGGAGGCAGTAGTACTTACAGCCTGATCAGCATCTTGCCAATGTCTTCGCGGTCGCTGGGCTGCTCCCGGCTTCTTAATGATTCCTCGAGCCGTTCTTCAGGGCCGGCCTTGCCGATTACAATGCCGCACAGTGCGGTATGTTTAGCGGCATCCATACCACATGCCTCGAAGGCCTTGTCCACATCGAAACCACCCATCGCGTGCGTGTGGAAGCCGAGATGGTTGGCTTGTAATGTCAGTGCCATCCACGCTGCGCCGGTATCAAATTCAGCCCAGCGATTGGCCTTGTTATTATGGTCAAAATTGTTATAGCTGAAAGCATATGCGATTACCGGCGCCTGTCTTGCCCATGACCGGTTGCTTTCAACAAGTGCTTCCAGCAGATTCTCTTTATGTCGCCCTTCCGTTGCATAAACAAAGCGCCACGGTTGTGCATTGAAACAGGAGGGACTCCAGCGAGCGGCCTCGAATATCGCCTGCAACGCATCGGCAGGCAAAGGATCGGGCAGAAACGAGCGGGGTGACCATCGGTCAAGAAAGCGTTTATCCAGTAGATCCGCGCTTGTTGTCCTCATTCCAATCCTCCTTCGATACATGCATTCATAAACCGTATTGCCCCCACTGCAGTGGAATCTCGTTCATCGCAAATGCCTGCTCACGCAGCGTAAGTATATGTTCTTCCCAGTAGCGCTGTTCATTAAACCAGGGAAAGTTTCTCGGAAATGCCGGATCATGCCAGCGTTTGCCCAGCCATGCTGCATAGTGCATGAGCCGCAAGGTTCTGAGCGCTTCGATCAGGTTCAGCTCGGCGGCATTAAAATCATGAAACTCGCTATAACCTTCAAGAAAATCCTCGAGCTGGATGGTCTTGTCCTCACGCTCCCCGGACAGCAGCATCCACAGGTCCTGTATCGCAGGCCCCATCCTGCAGTCATCGAGATCAACAAAGTGTGGACCATCATCAGTCCACAGGATGTTGCCGGCATGACAGTCTCCATGCAGCCGAATATTGGTGATATCGCCTGCACGCTGAAAACAGGTCTCTATTTGCAGTAACAGGTCATCAGTGAGTGATGTGTAGGCGTTGATGAGCTCCGGGGGGATGAATCCGCTTTGCAGTAACCAGTCACGGGATTCGTTACCGAAGCTTTTGATGGTCAGGGCAGGACGGTGTTCAAATTGTTTGCAGGCGCCAACCGCATGTATGCGCCCCATAAGCCGACCGAACTGCAGGCGATCGTCAGTATGATTGAATTCCGGCCAGTATCCCCCCTGCCTGGGGAAAACCGCAAACAGAAAGTCCGCGTATTGATGTAGTGTCTGGTCAGCCCGAATATAGGGTGTTACAACGGGTATTTCCTGCTCGGCTAAAGCCAGTGAAAAATCATGCTCCTCCTGTATGGCCTCCACTGGCCAGCGCCCAGGCCGGTAGAACTTGGCAATCACGGGTGACTGATCTTCAATACCTACCTGGTAAACCCGATTTTCATAACTGTTCAGGGCAAGGAAACCGCCGTCACAATGAAAGCCGAGGGTTTCGATGGCGTCCAGCATGACATCCGGCGTGAGGGCATCATAGGGGTGTTCTGTATCGTAGGTCATTGCGTGCGGGTTACCTGTTAACAGGATGATTCAATGAGCGATCGGGCAGAAAATTCTGTGACGCTAATTGAATACAATAGTACGGTTGCCCTGAACGATAATGCGATCCTCCAGATGCCATTTTACGGCCCTCGCAAGTGCCGTTCGCTCTACACTCATACCGGCTTCCCGCATTTCCTCGGCATCATAACGATGCGATACCCGGGTGACTTCCTGCTCGATAATCGGGCCTTCATCCAGGTCTGCCGTCACATAGTGAGCAGTTGCGCCAATCAGCTTGACGCCACGTTCACAGGCCTTGCGATACGGGTTTGCGCCAATGAATGCGGGCAGGAATGAATGGTGGATATTGATGATGTTATTAGGGTAATGGGCAACGAAATCGTCACTGAGTATCTGCATATACCTTGCCAGCACAACGAGATCGGCCTGGTTGTCAATCAGCGACAATATCCGGGCTTCGGCCTCCGGCTTGTTTTCCTTGTTGACCGGAATGTGGTGGAAGGGGATATCGAAGTTACTGACGGCCTTTTGCAAGTCGGGGTGGTTGCTGATGACCATGGTAATTTCCGCCGGTAATTCGCCCCGCTGATTTTGCCACAGAATTTCCAGCAGCGCGTGGTCATACCGTGACACCATGAGCACCATTTTCTTGAGGTCACTGGCATAGCTGATATTCCAGTTCATCTGAAACCGGGCAGCTACCGCCTTTGAAAATGCTTCTTCCAGTACTTTCCTGTCTACATCCAGGTGCGGAGTCTGGAATTCCACCCGCATGAAGAAAGTACCGCCTTCAGGATCGGTGGAATGCTGATCCAGCATGGTGATGTTGGCACCGTGATTGTAGAAGAATGTCGTTACCGCCGAGACGATGCCGGGCTGATCCGGACAGGTAATTAACAGGCGGGCGATGGTGCTACATTTCATGGGGTATTGATGCAAGAAAACACAAAGGTGGCATAATACGCGCCCCTCGCTGTAAATGGTATTGATCAATGACTCAGGACAAGGAACCAATCATCCCGCTGGATATCCAGTTACATGCCAAGTCGCGCATACTCGAAATCACATTCTCCAACAACGAACGTTTCGAGTATCCGTGCGAGTATTTGCGTGTGAAGTCACACGCCGCTGAGGTGCGCACCCTCGGCCGACCGGAAACCGGTAAAGAGGATGTGAATATCACGGCGATTGAACCACAGGGAACCTATGCCGTGCGGTTGGTATTTGATGATGGCCACGATACCGGTATCTATTCATGGGACACGCTATACGATCTGGGAAAGAATTTTGCACAATACTGGCAGGATTATCTCGAGGGGCTTGAGGCAATAGGTTACGAACGTAATGCGGCACATGAACGCGCCGATGGCCGCAAGATCAAGGTAAAACTGCTGTATTTTGTCCAGTTGCCCGATGTGTTTGGCAAAGACCAGGAAGAGGTTTTCCTGCCAAAAGAAGTGACCAATATCCAGCAGTTGCTTGAGTGGCTGCGGGCCCGGGGCAAGCAGTACAATGACCTGTTGAAGGATGACATTGTTACAGTGACCATTAACAAGTCTTTTGCCGAGCCTTTTACGGTGCTTGAAGAGGGGGATGAGATTGCCATCGTTCCAAAACCCAACTGAAAATCACCCGGATGGCGTAATACTGCGTTAAAAGTTTTTTCGGAATACTCATGTATTTGTTTATACACTCCGTTTCCTCAAAAACTTTTGCCTTGTCTTCCATCCATCCGGATGATTTTCAGGCATGCTAATAATTCACTACCCATCACACTATATAGTCAATGCAACGCGACTGGCGCAACCCGGACGATTATCGATTTACGGAAACACTCAGCCCTGAGTTATGGGCCTGGCAGTTTCTGCGGCGTAATCTTGAATACCGCACAGACTATGAATGGTTTATAAGTAACTGGCGTGCCCTGGAGGCAGATTATGGCAAGGCGCCCGACCGGGACTTTGCAAAATGGAAACTGGATGATCGGGCTTATGCGCCGGATCAAATGACGCAGGGATTATGTGAGAACGATAAAAGCTGCGCATCACCTGATGGTGATCGCGTTTTGATTGAATGTGCCATGGGGGCAAAATGGGGTTTTTATAAATTCCCGAATGCCCCGGATGTTGAATTTCCTGCTGTGCCCGGACAGTTGCTATGGCGGGAGCAGGACACATGGTTGCCGGATATGAATCACCCGGCAAAGTCACATGAAATTGATGTCAGGCTTGATCTCAGGCTGCCGTCGCAGCAACAGTTGATGGAACTGAAGCGGTTAATGGCGGTGCAGCAAAGCGCCTATCAAAAGTCGTGGGGCTGGAATACGGAACGTCTGTGCAGGTATTTACGCTTGCTGGATGCAGACAATGAAGCAACCCTGATCAGGCAGATGTTTTATGCTGATAATGCGGGCGAGTATGAACGGGATTTGCGGCAGGCGAGGAATTTGCGCGATAGCGACTATCGGTTACTGGTAATCGGCATAATCAGGTAAAGGACGCAGCCATGAAAATTCATACACAGGTACACACACTGGAAACAGGCGACGGAATCGAGATGATCAACCTTGATGACCAGGTGTCACGTACCCTGGTGGATAGTGGGGTCAGCAATGGCATGGTTATTATCAGTTCCCGTCATACCACTACAGCGCTGACGATAAATGAATACGAGGAGAGATTGCTACAGGATGTTAACGCCTTTTACAGCAGACTGGTGCCGAAAGATGAGCATTACCTGCACAATGATATTGCGCTCAGGGATTGCCCGGATGACGAACCGGAGAACGCGCATTCTCATATCATGGCGATGTTGTTGTCATCCTCTGAGGTTGTACCCGTAGTTGACAGTGAGCTCCAGCTTGGAAAATGGCAGTCAGTGATCCTTTTCGAGCTGGATGGCCCCAGGACCAGGACGGTTACGGTGCAGGTGATCGGTGAGGCCCCCTGAATGATGGCTTTCCCATACGACTACAACTGCCTCTGATAAACTCAACGGTATGATCATGTCATACCTCCTCGAGGTCTGGCGTATTTTGCTGGAGCTCTCGCCGCCGCTGCTGGCCGGGTTATTGCTTGCCGGCCTGTTGCATGTCTTTATGCCAGACGGGTTTATCCATCGCGTACTGAGCAAACCCGGATTCCACAGCACACTGAAAGCCGTACTGGTTGGGGTGCCGATGCCCCTGTGCTCCTGCGGCGTGGTTCCAACAGCGCTCGGCCTGAAGCGGGAGGGGGCCTCGAATGGTGCGGTCACCGGGTTTCTCATCAGTACACCTTCCACCGGGGTAGATTCCATTCTGGTTAGTGCAGCTTTCCTGGGTTGGCCATTTGCCATCTTCAAGGTGTTTGCCGCATTTATTACCGGGATTATTGGTGGCGTGCTTGCTGACGTGGTTCAGCCCGAGGCGCAAAGGTCGGCAAACCCTGTAGTTGATGAGGCAGACAATGCCTCTGGAGTGAATTTAAGGGAGGCGCTTCGATATGCCATCGTCGAGCTTTACGGGGCTATTGATCAGTGGATTATCGTGGGCGTGTTGGTCGCTGCGGCCATTACTGCGCTGCTGCCAGCTGATTTTTTTCAGGACCTCGCCTGGGCACAGGGGCTGGCTGGCATGTTGCTGATGTTGGCGGTGGCGATACCGCTTTATGTCTGTACGACGGGCTCAGTACCCATAGCGGCCGCATTTATCGCGGCTGGCATGCCACTGGGCACGGCGCTGGTGTTTTTGATGGCTGGCCCGGCGACCAATATTGCGACCATAGGCGCACTGTATCGAACGCTGGGAGCTCGTTTGCTAATTGTTTACCTGGCAACCGTAATTGTAATGAGTATTGTTTTTGGTATGGGGTTTGGTTTTATTCTTTCTGACGCAGCAGTGCAACCGGTGCATGAACACGGAACCGACTGGCTGGGTATTGTCAGTGCAATTGGTGTGCTGGCGATTACTGTTTATCTGAACATCAAGCGCTTTAGAGAGAAACGTAATAATCCTTTTCGTCAATACAAGGAGTTTGATATGGGTCTGACACTAAAAGTTGAAGGTATGTCATGCCAGCATTGTGTGGCCACTGTAAAAAAGTCGCTGGAAGAAGTAGATGGAGTGGACAGTGCCTTGCCTGACCTGGATTCCGGCGACGTTATTGTTACCGGAGATGATCTGGACGAGGAAAAACTTGCCGCAGCTGTCCGCCAGGCCGGCTATGGCGTAAAAGAACAATAAGCATCTGTGAAGGATTAACGTTGCAGCGGGTTAAATTAAGAGATAGGCAAATGCTGTACCGTAGTAGCCAGGACAAGGCAGCTATTTGAATAAGCGCTGCCCGTTTAACGTAGCAAGGATGTATAGCCGTTCAGCAGGGTCTATTTGATATAGCCGCATTCATTCAATGGTTCGTGGCGCTGTCGTTTGCCAATCACTGTTGAATGTTGACGATTAAAATCTCATCCAGATTGTACTGTGGAGTACTGCAGGTCATTCCGTCACAGACATAGGCCACGGTTGATTCCATAGCTGGCTTTGAAGCAATAGCTTCGGGCAAGTCGGTCGCTTCTTCATCGATCACAAAAACCTGCTGGCGGGGCTGGTATATTCTGCACAATTTGTCTCTGCAGCTGGCCAGTTCGGAAGCGTTAGTGCGTACAATTACTGTCTGTACCGAGTACTTGTGTTCTTCGAGAGCCACCAGCATGGACATGCAGGCATAGGAATGTTTCTCTATGGTCGGACTGGCATCCTTCAGGCAACGTTCCGCAGCATCAAGGTATTGCGTATTGCCGACCAGGTAACCCAGACGTTGCAAGGCGTAGGCCGCAACACCATTGCCCGCCGGTATGGCTTCGTCGGTATAGGGCTTGGGTCTCTGGATCAGCGCCTCGTGATCGTTCGACGTGAAATAAAATCCTCCGTTCCCGGTGTCTTCAAACTGATCCAGCAGTACATCCGCCAGCTTGCAGGCAAAGTCTATATCCTTGCTTCTCCATTCATACTGCAGCAATTCCAGAACTGCTTCGATCAGGTAGGCGTAGTCGTCAAGATAGGCATTCAGATGGGTTTTTCCATCCTTGTGTGTCGCCATCAGGCGGTTGTCCTGCCACAGGTTCTGCTGAATAAAGTCCAGCGCGCGTTGTGCGGATATCGCGTACTCAGGTTTACCCAGGTAGCGGGCGGCACTCGACATGCCTTTGATCATGAGGGCATTCCAGGAAGTCAGAACTTTTTCATCACGTCCCGGATGAACGCGCCGTTCCCGAAATTCAAACATTTTGTGTTTTGCCCTATCCAGTGTGTTGTGTACCTCTGTCTCATCTATTTCCATTGTTTTGGCAATCTGGGCCAGTGACATGTATACATGCGGATTCCATTTACCCTCGAAGTTTGCAGGGCGGTCAAAACCAAAACGCAGGCTTGCTATCGAGTATTCTTCCTGTGTCAGTAGTCCGGTTAATTCCTGGTTGTCCCAGGTATAAAATTTACCTTCCTCTCCCTCGGAGTCCGCGTCCAGGGAAGAGTAGTATCCTCCTGAGGGCGCCTGCATCTCGTGCATGACCCAGGTCGCGGTCTCAGTCGCAATTCTCCTGAACAGATCGATCCCGGTAGACGCATAGCACTGCGTGTAGATTGCCAGTAGCGGGCCATTGTCATACAGCATTTTTTCAAAGTGCGGGATCATCCACTGGTCATCAACCGAGTAGCGGCAGAAACCACCACCAATCTGGTCGTACATGCCACCCAGTGCCATTTGCTGCAGGCTGAATATGAGCATATGTCGAGCATCCCGGTTTTCCATGTCTATGTACCGGCTCTGGTTCCAGTAACGCAGCAGGTATTCAAGGTTGGTGGGATGCGGAAACTTGGGAGCTTTGCCAAAGCCACCCAGATCGCGGTCGAATGAATTGGCGAGGTTTTCATATGCATCCTGGAATACTTCCGGGTCTGGTAATGCAGAACCTGAATCGCCGGCAGCAACCTGGTGCAGTATTCCGGACAGTTGATCGTTTTGCTGTTGCAACTCACCCGGGTGGGACTGGTACCAGTCATATACTTCTTGCATAACCTGTCTGAAAGAGGGCATTCCTCTTCGGGGTTCATTGGGAAAGTATGTGCCTGCAAAGAAGGGCATCTGGTTGTGTGGTCGTAAAAACAGGGTTAATGGCCAACCTCCTGCACGCTGTGCCAGTATCTGGTGCGCAGTCTGGTAGATTTTGTCCAGATCTGGACGTTCTTCACGGTCTACCTTGATATTAATGAACAGCTTGTTCATGAGTTCCGCAGTTGTTTTGTCTTCGAAGGACTCATGTGCCATGACATGACACCAATGGCAGGCAGAATAGCCTATTGAAAGCAGGATTGGCTTGTTCTCCAGCCGGGCTTTTTCCAGAGCCGTTGCATTCCACGGATACCACTCGACCGGATTTTCTGCGTGTTGCTGAAGATAGGGGCTGGTCTCGTCGGCTAGTTGATTAGTCATGGTGATTTTTCCGGGTGATTGTCATTGGCAGGTTGCAGGCATGATGAAGTGAGCAATGCGGCTGGGACTGGTGCTTCAATGGTGGTGGGTAAGGCAATGATATGTCTATAGTTTGTACCAGCCCCGAATAGAGCTCATAGCTTCATCCGCAGTCTGTATCCGTTGGCTTGGCGTTTTCATCAGCAGTCTGGTGATGAGCATATTCATTGGGTGATTGCTCTGCGGCAGTGCCGGAACGGGTGATGCCACATGTTCAGTAATGACATCTTGTGTTGTGCTGCCATGGTATGGCGGCTTGCCTGCCAGCATGTGGTAGAAGATTGTCCCAGCAATATAAAGATCGCTACGATGATCGGATTTTCCGCCCTGTATTACTTCAGGTGGCATATATAGTGCTTCCTGGTAGTTGAATTTCAATCCCGTACTTTCGCTATCCTGCTTCGGGTAATAGCAGTTATTGAAGTGGGTCAACACCATGTGTTTTCATTCCTGAACAGCAGGTTATCAGGGGATAGGGCGCCTGCATACATGCCATGATCGTGCAGATATTGTAGCCCGGAAAGTATCTGTAGCATGTAGTTGACCGCCTGTTCTTCTGTCGTGCCAATCCTTTTCAGTCGGCTAGACAGTTTCTTTCCCTGTATAAGTTCCTCAATGATCAGTAAATAGTCCTGGCCTACCTTGAAATCATGTCGGTGCACGAGGTTATCATGTTTGATACTGACCAGTGTTTGTAGGTCCTTTAACAGTGATTCTGGCGGTTCCCGACCCTGTATTGTGGACCGGTCGATCAGTTTCAGCACACAGGGCTCGTTATTCGCTACCTTTCGCCCTGAAAAGGAAAATACATCATCCCGTTTACCCAGGTAGGTATCAATGAGATAACCATCAAGCTGTGCCTCGCCTGCCAGCATGTCCCTGATATCGAAGGGCCAGTCCTCATAGCCATGCAGCAGGGCTTTTGCATGAGACATTTGATGCAAGGTTGAATTGAGTGAAACACCTTCTTCCTCAACATCAGCACTAAGGGTAATTTCATCTTCATCGGTATCTTCAATATCTGAATCAT
>JBFFRZ010000023.1:0-16372 GCA_041572715.1 Gammaproteobacteria bacterium | reverse complement strand
TTGGCATCAGGACCCGCTTTTCCGGACTCAGAATCTTTGCGGTTTCTCCCATAAAACGCACTCCGGCAACAACCAGGGTACTCGCCGGGTGTTCTTTGCCGAACCGCGCCATTTCCAGCGAGTCGGCGATATAACCGCCGGTTTCCTCCGCCAGCCTCTGGATATCCTCGTCGGTGTAGTAATGCGCTACCAGAACAGCGTCCTGCTGCTGCAGTTGCTGTTTTATCCTGGCAATCAGTTTCTCGCGGGATTGCTCATCGAGTGGCGGCAATGATCCCTTCACCTGGGCCGTAATGGGCACCTCGGTAACCGGAACAAATGGAATGTTGGCTGCCTCAGACATGGTTAACATTACAGTCAAAAGTTACACTATGTAATTCAAGTGTAACACCTGGGACGCCTGTATGAGATCGTCCGTTTGGGATGTTGGTTGAGACTCTAGATGGCCGGATTACCCTCCCTGATTCCCGTGACCACGTAGCGCCTGGAGCCTGCCGGGGTAATCCCGTTGACCGGGTAACAGGTCACCAGTGTCAACATATCCTGTTCAGTTGCTATCCCGATACGGGTTTTGCGACTATCGACAATATCCACAGATTTGATTGTGTATATGTGGTGATGCCTGTTTCTGTCTTCCAGCCGGAGTTGCTGGCCAATTTTCAGCTGCCCCAGAAAATTGAAGTGGGTATCGCGGTGTGCGCTGATTATTGTATTGCCGGGCTGTCCCGGCTGGTAACTCTGACTGTTCAATCCCGGCCCGAAGGCCAATGCCTGCCCCGAGTCTCCCTGCAGCACCAGTAGCGATTGATTGCTCACACTATCGGTCATCTTGAGTACCGGCCAGGTATCTGCCCAAGGCCAGGGCTTTATATCAGTATGCGATAACTGGCTATCCTGCCAGGCACGAACAAGCAATATTTGAGAAAGCCAGGCCTTGGCCGGAATCCACATACCATAACTGAATTCGGCCAGGCCCAGAAAAAGGATACCGAGGAGGACAAGGTGCCTCACATGGGTATCCGCGGGGGGAGATAGCGGCAGGAGCGAAACCCCGAGAACCAGAGCATCCCGGCCGCCAGGAGGAAAACGAATAAGCCGACCAGCATGTGTAACTGTGCCGGGGTCGCTGTTTGTGTCATTGAGACGCCAAACACCATGTCACGTTGCATGCCATGTGGCAGCTGAGTAGGTAATGCACCGCGCTTCAAATCCTTGTCGAGTGGCCTTGTGGGGGTAATATCAACCGCGACAAGGCTGGTATATTTACTCACCAGGTGATGATCCAGTGCCGTTTTGACCACGGCATGCCGCACTTCGGATTGATTAGCGCCTTCATGCAGACTGTCCATCAGCGAGGCGATACGGCTTCTCGCCCACAAAACACCGATGCCTGGCTGTTGGGCATGGCTATTGAGAGCAAAATTCGCTTCCCAGGCCTGCTGCCCTCGCTGGCCAGCAATGTTCAGCTCACCTGACAGGTGTTTCGAACGCGCCTTGATGATGAGCGGCTCACCCAGGTATAAGTCCGGTAAGCGCTTTGGATAAACATCAATATCGCCGGCCTCTTCCGGCCATAGCAGTTTCAGGTCGCGCATGACCGGGGTTTCCAGGGTGCCAAACAGCGCACTCATCCTGTTTTGCACTTCGCTGACGTCACCGATATAGGTATAGGTGCCCCGTCCATATTCAGCAGCCTTCCTCATGAAAAAACTGTTTGGTGCCGAGCCGATACCTATGGTGAAAAGGCGTGTGCTGCCGAGTTTGTCATGTATGACCTGAAACAGGTCACGCTCATTGCCTACCGCCCCATCGGTAAGAAACACCACCTGTTGCATGAATCGCGGATCAACAGGATAAGACAGCCCAAGATTGAGTGCCGGTCGCATTTCCGTGCCGCCATCGGCATCCAGCTGACGCACATAATCCAGTGCCCGATTGATATTGTAATGGCTGGCAACAACCGGGTTGGCGAACAGTGCATCGGTCTGCGTATTGAACTGGATAATATTAAAACGATCTGAAGCTTTAAGCCGCTGAATCGCCAGTAACAATGCTGATCTGGCCTGTCGAATACTCTCGCCTCCCATCGAGCCGGACGTATCAATAATGAAAATGACCTCCCTCGGTAACGCCCTTGCCTGGTGTCCGACCGGAGGTATGATCATGATCATGCTGTAATAGCTTTCATCGGCGTTTTCACTGTCGGCTTTACGCTCGTTAAATAATGCTGCGCGCGGTGCATGGGAAGCCACGGCCCTCCATTCAAGTACAAAGTCGCGGTCCGCTGGCACCGATTCAGCCTGCAGTCGGATACTGGCCTTACCATTGCCCCCGCGGATCACAGTAACTTCGTGGAAAAGACTGTTGATGTGATCCAGAGGAATGCCTGCATTCAGATTAACCTGTAACTTCACCGGATTTACCCGGGGCTCATCTTCATGCAGCACTGGCGGTGATACACGTGAGGCATCAGGGACCTCGGTGGTATTGATGGCCCACCCCAGGGTGTTACTTGCCGGCAGACTTTCTTCCAGTGCGGGCAGTGGTGCGCCCGGCATATATCGTGGCGCGACCGTCATCGGGAAACGAATGCTGAAAGTTTCATCACGATATTCGATCGTTTGCTGGTATTCAATCGTGACTACTATGACTTCTCCTGGGCCGATATTGGCCACCGAGGTGGTGAACATATTGGGCCGCTCCTGTTCAATGAGTGCGGCCTTTCTGCCACTACTTTTCGCTTTTTGATAAATACGACTAGCTTCTTTTTTCTCCTTGATCCTTCCTTCGATGATACGCTCACCGATCTTCATCCTCATGTGGTCCACAGCAGCATTCTCGGGCAGAGGGAAAACATACACTCCCTCCACCCAATCCTGCCCCTCGTTATGAAAAGACTGGCTAAGACTGACACGAGCTGTCAGTGCAGTGATATCCATTGAAACATCCGTATTCAGCAGTGGTGCATGCCGATATAAATTGCGATGGGATGTCTTGAACAACAGGCTTCCTTGTTGGGGCTGACCAATATCGACAAGGTCCGATATAGTGATTTCGTCTTGCTCGGCTTGTGCATTGGCAGGCGAGACCAGCATCCATACAGACAAAGTGATCAATATGACCACTGAAAGTCCGATAATGATTGCCTTCGCCAGGCAAAGAAAAAATATTCTAGTGGTTGATATCGGACTGCGAGCAGTCATTATTTTTCTCCATATCAGGTAATGGATGTTCATGTTGTTCTTCCTCCTGAAAAAACTGCTCGAGGGAATCCGGGGGCCAGCTCAACCAGTCGTCATTCAGTGATATCATCTCGTTTGCTTCCATCGTTTTTGGACCAGCGTGTCATCCATGACTGCAAGAGCGAACGCTCTGTATTCGGTTCTCTGGCATCCCGCCCCGCGCCGGTGTTCTTTGCATATCTGCATTACAGTCGAATATCGGGGCATTACGGCAGTCAGGTTCGGGCGATTCTGTGAAGAAATCTGATGAAATATGGCAATTGGCCCCGGACCGCACATTTGTGCAAAGTTATGCCTTATGATTGCCAGATCACCAGTAATCACATGGCAAAGTGATGAGCAGACGTATTGCAATTGTTGAAGATGAGACTGCGCTCAGGGATAACTACCGGGAACACCTGGATAAGCTGGGTTATCAGGTTGAAGCCTTTGCAGATCGCCCTGCTGCTTCTGCTGCTTTCAGGTCTGCCCTGCCTGACCTCGCAATACTGGATATCGGGCTTGGTGATGATGCAGAAGGCGGGTATGAATTGTGTCGCCAGTTACGCGGGATGTCAGACACGTTACCGATTATCTTTCTTACAGCAAGAGATGATGATATCGACGCTATTTCAGGTCTTAGACTGGGCGCTGACGACTATCTGACCAAGGACATCAGTCTGCACAACCTCTCCGCGAGAATCGCCGCCCTGTTTCGTCGCATCGAAGCCTTGCAGACCGTTCAGCAAAAGAATGATGTGCTGAAGAGGGGGCCGCTTGAGATCGATCTAGATCAGATGCGCGCAACATATTCGAACGAAGCATTGGATCTGACCCTGACGGAATTCTGGATTCTGCATGCACTGGCGCGCTATCCGGGACATGTAAAGAACCGTGACCAGTTAATGAGTGAGGCCAGTATCGTGGTCGATGACAGTACGATTACCTCGCATATCAAACGCATGCGGAAAAAGTTTGAACGCATAGACAAAGACTTTAATGCGATTGAAACGGTATATGGTATGGGATACCGATGGAACACGCCCGTCTGAAAAATATCCTGCCCTTTCCTTCCATCAGAACACAGCTGCTGATTATTTCACTGGTAGTACTGATACTGCCATGGGTTGGCATTCAAACACTGCGCGACATGGAAAACCTGATGCGACAACAGCAGGTACATAACCTGCTAACAACGGCCACTACCGTGAGTAATGGTCTGTCATCTTCTCTCGACCTGATCGAACAACATAATCTATACGCATCAGTCACATCGCCTGAAAGCGAGATCGTATTGTCTGAGCTCAGCACACCTGTGTACGTTGATGGCTTTGCAGATGACTGGCCTGAACAACGGATCAAACATGTCTATACCGTTGCCAATTCCTTACAGGACGGGATCAGCAACAGCCAGATATCATTCACCTTGAGTGCCACAGAGCAGAATGGAAGATTGCTCCTGTTGCTGGATGTCGATGACAATAAATTGTTCCAGGCAGGCAACCCGGCAACACAGTTGCATGACGGCGACCGGCTGCTACTGGGGATCGGTGACCCACATAGCAGTATGTTTAAAAGATATGTCATAAGCAGTAACGCACCTGGCTGGCTCAGAGTAATACCCGTGGAAAATCCACAGCTGCATGAAACGAGAATTCAGGCAGAACTGCAAATACGCGGTGGCGGATACACGATAGAGCTCTCCATGCCACGCTACATGGCCGGCAACTATCTTTCTATAGTAATTGTTGACCGTGATAATGACGATTCATCACATTACGCTGTTGTCGGTAATACACCGATAGCGCCGCCATCTTCAGGTTACGTGGTCAGGCAATCTGAAATCCTGCGCGGGCTCATCCAACGTTATCGTACCTCAGGCCAGAAGATCACTGTTGTCGATCGCAGAGGCTACATCCTGTCTGTGGATGGTGATTACAAACCGCGCGAAGAGGCTATCGATTCAGGACAGCATGACTTCCTCAGTCGAATGCATAGACTATTCATACTCGCGGACTCTGTCACCAGTGAGACTGAAACCACTCCTTACCGCATGCGGCAGAACTACGTGCTACACGCTCTCGATAACCAGTCATCTCATGTTTTCACCCGCGACATCAATGGCAGTGGCCTGCTTTCTGTTGCAGTGCCTTTATTGATAGACGACCAGCCCGGTGGCGCGCTGATCATACAACAATCGACTGACGCAATTACCGATGTGCGTTATCGCGCATTATGGAAAATCATGCTGACATCGATGTCAGCTATCGCGGTCATTGCCCTGGTGCTGTTGCTCTATGCAACCCTGCTGATCAGAAGGGTCACGAAACTTAATCGTCAGTTGAAAGAAACTGTCAGTGATGATGGAAGATTACGCCAGACAATGCATGCATCCATTCTGGGTGACGAAATTGGCGAGCTCAACCGCGGGATTTCCTCAATGATCGATCGCCTGCAGGCATACCAGCAATATCTTGAAACAATGGCCGGCAAACTGTCGCACGAGCTGCGAACGCCATTAACGGTAGTACAGTCATCTCTTGAAAACCTGCGCCTGCGTAATGACACGCTGAATGATGAACCGTTAATGACACGCGCCGATGAGGGTCTGAATCGCCTGAAAATGATCCTGTCCAACCTGACAGAGGCATCGCGACTGGAAAATGCATTAAAGACGACCGAGATGAAGCATTTCAATCTGCCTGATGTGATTGCAGGCTGTGTCAATGGATATCAGCAGGCGTTCACTGACGCCCGGTTTGAATATCATGCCGGTATCAACACATATGAACTGGCCGGGTCTGCTGATCTAATCGCCCAGCTAATGGATAAACTGGTGAGTAATGCCATCGATTTTCACCAGCCTGATACCCCGATTGTCGTCAGCCTGAACGACAGCAAGTCTGGTTGCAGGCTTTGCATACAAAACACCGGGGAACCGGTACCGGAACGGCTAATGACGACCCTGTTCGATTCGATGGTAAGTGCGAGAAC
The DNA here is from genome assembly GCA_041572715.1 of Gammaproteobacteria bacterium. Classification (GTDB taxonomy): domain Bacteria; phylum Pseudomonadota; class Gammaproteobacteria; order JAJDYQ01; family JAJDYQ01; genus JAJDYQ01. The sequence continues at coordinate 10,157 of JBFFRZ010000023.1, read as the reverse complement.
AACAACCGTGGATACGCCACATCTCGGCCTTGGCTTGTATATCGTGCGGCTCATCGCAAATTTTCACGGCGCTACACCCTCCGCTCGTAGCGAGGACGGCACAACTACAATCTGTATAGACTTTATAAAAACAATGAGCTGAATGAGGGTATGTTTATTGCCGTATCGAGTTCTGCAAGGTAGTCAGGCGCTCCATCGTAGTCTTGAGAAAACCCTTGTACAACATGGCCTGATTTTCACAGGACAGGTTTTCCAGGGTGTCCATGCCGACATTGAGCACTTTGGTGACATCAGTAGTTCTCACACTGGCGGTGCGGCGGGAATTGTCGGTTACATGGCCCAATTCACCAAAGCTGTCCCCAGGATTCATATGTGCAACCACTTCCGAGTTCTTAACAACTTCGGCACCACCAGAAATAATTGTATAAAAACTGTCTGCTATTTCTCCCTCGGTAACAATCAGTTCGTTAGCGTCAAATGTCTGGATACTGCCCACATTGACCAGTTCTTCGATGAGGTTCGGCGAAAAGTCCTTGAACCAGCTATTGTCTCGCAAAAACACATAATCATCGTTCTGGTGAAACTTGCCGGATTTTTCTTCCGGCTTGCTTGGATCGAGTATCTCGCCCTCGGTCAGCTTGTCCAGCAGTTTCTGTATCGCGGTTGCGAATGCCAGGGATGACGGATAACGATCCTTCGGATCTTTCTCCAGTGCCTTGTTGACAAGGTCACTCAATTCCTCGGGCGCATCCGGGCGGTAGTGCTGAAGCGGTATGGGTTGTTTGTTTCGAATGTTATCGACAACTGTTTCCACATCCTTCCCCTGGAAGGCCGGCTTGCCCGTTATCAGCTGATACATGACTGCGCCCAGTGCAAATATATCGGTCTGTGCGGTCAGTTCTGCGCCTTCCTTGAAATGCTCTGGTGACATGTAAAACAGCGTCCCGACACCCTTGGATGCCTTGAAATTGATCTGGTCCGCAATACCAAAATCCATGAGCTTGACCATGGAATAGGCCGGGTTGTACATGATATTGCCGAGCTTGATATCCCGGTGGACGATCTTGTGGAAATGGATATAGTCGAGCGCCTTGCAACAATCAAACATGATCTGCAGTACTTCTGTATATGGCACTGTACCCACCTGGGCCAGGTATTCCTTGAGGGTCATTCCTGATACGTATTCCATCACCAGGTAATGCATCTTCAACTGATCGCTATGCTCGTTAACACCAAGATCGTAAACAGTAACGATATTGGTGTGACGGAACTGCGCGCCTATTCTGGCTTCCCGGTAGAACTCCATGATGAGGTTGGCGAGTTCATCATCACTCAGCGTCATGGATGGAACCTTGATCGCTACTGCGCGGTCAAGAACCGGATCCCGTGCCTTGTACACTACGCCAAAAGCGCCCTCACCGATTTTGTGTTCAACTTCGTAGCGACCGATCTTGGTTGACATCAATTCTCTCTGGAAGATTTATTCTTAGGATGCGCGAGGCGCGATTATACCGGATTGCCAGATTTTATATAACAGAATCCAGAGTATCGATTAATTCGTGCAGAACCGCGGTGGCATAGGCCCCGGGGGGCAATTCGAAATTGAGGAAAAGTTCATTCCCTGATACCTGCAACTGGAAAAATCTGGGCTCCAGCCGCAGCGACCGTCGGTCCTGTTTCAATCCCGCCGCCTCAAGCCCGGCTGTAAATTCGGCATATTCATTCACAACATCCTGCTCCAGCTGCATACACTCATCCGACGTTGATAAGGCACCTTCTCCCCAGAGCGGACCGGTTGGATGTATATCAAAGTGCTCCAGCCTGCGCTGCAAGTCAGGTTCATTAACTGCTGGAAAATAACTATGGGTCCCGTCCAGCATGCATAATTCACCGGGCAGCAGGGTATCCCAGGTTTTCTCCCTGACCCTTCTGTCCAGCACGGCATTGAACAGCATGGCCCTTGCGGCCGACAGATAAATACCACGTTCATGACGGTTCTGCCGGCGCCGGGGATTGCGAAACATGTCCAAGGCCTTGTGCAGATTACGTCCGCGGAAGCCGAAGCGCTGTTCACCAAAATAATTGGGTACCCCATGGTCCAGGATTGTTTCGTAATGCTCCTTGACGGCATCCACGTCCCCTTTCACATCCCTGACCCGCAGGTAGAACTGGTTGCCCTTGAGTACCCCGGTTCTGAGTTTACGGTCGTTACGGTGCACGTCGAGCACCTTGAGCTGATCATTATTCAGCTCGCGCCAGTCCGGTTCGGGTTTATTGGCCAGGTGCACACTGAACCATTGCTCGGTCACTGCGTTACGGTCCTTCATGCCCGCCCAGGAAACCCGTGACGGCGGTAACCCCGCATGTTTGGCCAGAATCTTGCCGACCTGTGCGGTGTTCAGTTCCTGCTTTCGAATATGTACGATGCAGTGCTCGCCTTCGCCGGTCGGCGAAAAGGCCGGAATTTCAATAACCTGGAAGTCTTCAGGGGAGGCCTTGATGGTTCCTGTAACCGGCACGGGACCGTATGCAGTCGCCAGTGAATGAAATGAATACATCGGGGAATGAGATCAAAGCGGCCTTAAGCCTGCTCTACCAGGCTAATCGCATGAACGGCGATACCTTCCTCGCGACCGGTAAAACCGAGGCGCTCGGTCGTGGTTGCCTTGATATTAATCTGCGTAAGTTCGATCCCCAGATCCTCGGCGAGTACCTGCCGCATGTCTTGTATGTACGGCGCCAGTTTTGGTGCCTGGGCAACGATAGTGGCATCAACATTGTTCAGGCGAAAACCATGATCCCTGAGCAGGCCAACTACGTGCCGTAACAAATCACGGCTATTGGCATCGGCATATTGATCATCGGTATCAGGAAAATGATGGCCTATATCCCCCATTGCCCCTGCACCCAGCAGTGCGTCGCATATCGCATGGATGAGTACATCGCCATCTGAGTGCGCAACCATCCCCTGCTGGTGAGGAATACGTACCCCGCCAAGCATGATATGGTCGCCCTCACCGAAGCGGTGCACATCGTAACCCTGTCCTACCCTGATCATTCCTCTGCCTGCCTCTGAAGGAAAAACCCTGCCAGCGCCAGATCACCCGGCAACGTAACCTTGATATTATCACTCGCACCTTCCACGAGTAGCGGGTGATGACCTGCGTGCTCCATTGCAGAAGCCTCATCGGTGACTTCAAAACCGTCCTCAATGGCAGCCTGCAGTGCAGACTTCAGCCGGGCGAACCTGAACATCTGTGGTGTCAGCGCATGCCACAGAGAATCCCTGTTAACTGTATCCTGTATCCTATTGTCTTTATTTGATTTTTTCATTGTGTCCCTGACCCGCATGGCGAGTATGCCGCCATCCTTGCTTTGCTGAACCCGGGAAGCCAGCAGTCGAATATCTTCAATACGTACACAGGGCCTGGCGGCATCGTGCACCATCACCCAGTCGTTTTCTTCTGCCTGTCCTTCAAGTGCCGCCAATCCGTTCAGTACCGAATAACAACGCTCTGTTCCTCCGTCCGTGCGCTGGATGCGGCTGTGCTGACTGATGTGCAGGTCCGGCCAGTATTGATCATCCGCAGAAACGACGACAACAATTCGTACCACTTCATCCATATCAAGCAGACGCTCAAGCGTCCATTGAATTAGCGGGATACCATTCAGATCGAGATACTGCTTGGGTACATCACCGCCCACGCGCTTGCCAATCCCGGCTGCGGGTACGATTGCCCAGATTTTTCCCGTGTTACTCATTTCGGGTCCGCTCCGTACTCATCTGCGGTTCATTCGGGGTAACGGAATTCCTGCTGGCATCTTCCTCGATGATAAAGACGTATTGCTCACCCTCCTTGATCATGCCCAGGTTCCGGCGTGCCAGCGACTCAATCGCATCCAGGTTTTCCTTGACCAGGATAATCTGTCGGGCCAGTTCCTGGTTGCGTATCTTGAGTTGTTCATTTTCAGCACGCAATTTATCCAGTTCCTTCTCCAGACCGATATTATGGAAGTAACCACCATCCTCAAACCAGAATTTAAACTGTAATAAAATCAGCAGGATAATCAGAAATACAGCATAGATTCTCATGGCCGCGCTGTTATCACTATCTCATGAAAACAGGCAAGCTGCCCCACCGGGCAGCATGCCGGGAAATGCGCGATGAATTTCTAGAATAAGTTGAATGCGTCTCTACCCGGGTAAATTGCATCATTACCCAGTTCCTCTTCAATGCGCAGCAGCTGGTTGTATTTCGCGATACGATCAGAGCGCGAAAGCGAGCCAGTCTTGATCTGGGTGGCGCTTGTACCGACCGCAATATCCGCGATGGTCGCGTCCTCGGTTTCGCCTGAACGATGCGATACCACGGCCGTATAGCCGGCTTCCGTGGCCATGGTGATGGCATTCAGTGTCTCGGTCAGCGTGCCGATCTGGTTCACTTTGATCAGGATTGAGTTGGCGATTCCCTTGTCGATACCCTCTTTCAGAATACTGGTGTTGGTCACGAACAGGTCATCACCGACCAGCTGTATCCTGTCTCCAACCAATCCAGTGAAATGCGCCCAGCCGTCCCAGTCATCCTCAGCCAGGCCGTCTTCAATCGATATGATCGGGTACTGGTCCACCCAGGCCTTAAGGTAGTCAGAGAAACCCGCCGCATCAAACTGACGGTTTTCCGAGGCGAGCGTGTATGTACCGTTTTCGTAAAACTCTGAACTGGCAACATCCAGTCCCAGCCAGATATCTTCTCCAGCCCTGAATCCGGCCTTGTCGATGGCGGCAAGGATTACTTCAATCGCTTCTTCATTGGATGCCAGGTCAGGCGCAAAACCACCTTCGTCACCTACCGCGGTGTTCATACTCCTCGCGCTTAATACGCCCTTCAGCGCGTGAAAAACTTCAGTGCCATAACGCAGGGCTTCGCTGAATGAGGGTGCCCCGGCAGGGATGATCATAAATTCCTGCAAGTCGACACTGTTATCCGCGTGCTCGCCACCGTTGATGATGTTCATCATGGGAACCGGTAACTGGTAAGGCCCTTGCGGTTTCAGATAGCGAAATAATGACTGCCCTGCCTCAATAGCAGCGGCCTTGGAAACCGCCAGTGATACCGCCAGCATAGCATTGGCCCCGAGTCGGCCCTTGTTGTCCGTACCATCGAGGTCAATCATGGTCTGGTCAATGCCAGCCTGGTCTGTAATGTCCTTGCCGACGATGGCTTGCGCGATTTCACCGTTGGTATTGTTCACGGCGTTACGTACACCCTTGCCGAGGTAACGCGCCTTGTCACCATCCCTGAGCTCGACCGCTTCTCGGGAACCGGTCGAGGCACCTGAAGGCACTGCCGCTCGCCCCAGAACGCCTTGCGTGGTAATTACATCCGCTTCAACCGTAGGATTGCCTCGGGAATCGAGGATTTCGCGGGCATGAACAGACTTGATGTTCGACATTAGATTCCTTTCCTGTTTACCGATATCAACGGGCGCGTATTCTAGCAGAGACACCATGCTGTTTTCTTGCTGAATTCGTGCGAAGACCTGTTATGACATATTCATGATATGACAAGCCAACCGCATGCATATGCAGGGCATACCTTTTGCAAGGGTTGAAACAGCGTGTATTTCTGCCATGATCCTGACAGGTCCTGCCATCGCAGATCCGGGTCAAAACTGTATTGCCAGTATCCATATTTTCACCATTGCATTGGTTATGAATCCCGTGAAGCATCGAATCATTAAAATCTGCCTGTTGTTATTGCCGACGTTACTCACGCCCGTCTGGGGATATTTCCTCGCAGACGGAACAATCAATCTCGGTGGTGGCGACAAGGATATTTTCGTACTCATCCCCTACCTGCTCTGGTCGGTACTATATTTAGTCAGTGGGGTATTTTTCCTGAAATGCTCGATTCGCAGAATGACCGGTGAAGCCCTGCTGTATTCCCTGGGTATCATGCTGGCTCTATGGGCCGGAATATTCATCTATGACCTGGTCCAGTAAAGTTAGATTTGCGTCCGAGGCGTGACCATAAAAATGGGTAGAAATGTCAGGTAACTCTCATTTATTGAGGCAGTGCAGTCTTGTGGTAATGACGATCATGTTATTGCTGCAGTCTGCCTGTGCCACCAAACAACCGGGTGCGGCAAAACCGGATAACGTGATGCCCGATATCAGCAGGAAACTGGATAACCCGGGTTGGTGGCGGGTGCAGTTTGTCAAGCAATGGCCAGAAGACAGCCCTGCCCCGTTCAGTTACGATTTGCTACTTGCACAGAGAGTCATACAACCTGTACTAAAGGCTCACCGGGACCGGATATATCTCTGGCGATTTCACCGTCGTGCCGGTCGGGATGCCGCAGGCAGCAAGTTCAGTTTTATATTTTATACAGACGCGGAAAATGCAAAATTGATCACGGATGAAGTATCGAGTCAGCCACTGCTCACCGAACTGACAGACAACAGGATAATTGAAAAGATATGGATTGATGATTTCCGGGTGAATGAACGACCGGGTATCGGTGATACCAGTGACCAGGAATGGCCGGAAGAAATACAGGAAAGCTGGCCTTACTTCATCATGGGAGTCAGCCAGGCATGGCTCGCGCTGATCAATGAACTAACATCGAAGTACCCATTTCCCGAAGATGAAGACTCGATCGATGAAATGCTGATTTACTACAGTGAAGTATCCAACCGCATCGACCAGTACTGGAACATTAACGGCGGGCACGCCTACATACACCACTTGAGTGCGTTATTCGCCTATCGTCCCGTTGAAGTCAGGTTTTAAAGGCTGGGCATCAATAAACCGATATTCCTGAGTCGTCCCCCTGGAAACCCCGGGAATCTGCACGTATATCACGTACCACGATGTAACTGGCTGGCGTGACGCCGCCCATGGTTGATTCAAAATCCAAAAATACGGCTTTGATGTATTCGGCCTTTTGCTGCCTGGTATTAGTCCCTTGCGTGATCTTCATATCGAGATAAATGCCGTCTTATCCTGATCACTGATTCGAGCACCACCAACAAACCAGCGGTCAGGTGCAATAAAATCAATTTCAATCGAGGTCACTTCAGGCTTTTTGCCCGGTATTTCCTCGGTTCTCTTCATCAGTGCGGAAACTATCTGATCTGCCATTGCTGCAGACTCCGGCTGCGCGATTTTGACATTCAGACAGGGCATGATTAAAGGCTGGTCTCGATAAGCCGGCTTGACTTGACTGCTCGATCGATGACCTGCAAGGTTTCCAGCAGTTCCTTCATCATTGGCAATGGCCAGGCATTTGGACCATCACTGAGCGCCTTTTCAGGTGTTGGGTGCGTTTCCATGAACAGCCCTGCAATCCCAACCGCTGCTGCCGCTCGGGCCAGTACCGGAACATGCTCACGCTGCCCCCCTGAACAGCTGCCCTGGCCACCGGGCAGTTGCACCGAATGGGTGGCATCAAATACAACCGGGCAGCCGGTTTCACGCATGACCGCAAGTGATCGCATATCCGATACCAGGTTGTTATAACCAAAAGAGACGCCCCGCTCACAAACCAGGATCTGGTCATTACCGGTTTCCCGGGCTTTATCGACAACGTTTTTCATGTCCCATGGAGCCAGAAACTGGCCCTTTTTGATATTCACGGGCCGACCCCGCTTGGCCACGTTCTGAATAAAGTTGGTCTGACGACAAAGAAACGCAGGGGTTTGCAAGACATCCGCGACACTGGCTACCTCGCCCAGGGGCGTGTCTTCATGAACATCGGTCAGTACCGGCACGCCAATCTGGTCTTTAACCGCCTGTAAAATACGCAAGCCTTCTTCGATTCCCGGACCACGGAAACTTTTTGAAGATGAACGGTTTGCCTTGTCAAAGGAAGACTTGTAGATGAATGGAATGCCTAGCGCAGTGGTCATTTCCTGCAGTTGCCCCGCCGTGTCCATCGCCAGTTGTTCACTTTCGATGACGCACGGACCCGCGATCAGAAAGAATGGCTGGTCAAGGCCGGCCTCAAAGTCGCATAGCTTCATGTTTTTGCTTCCCGCAAGGTACGTGCGGTCCGAATGTAATCTATAAAAACCGGGTGGCCCTCTCTCGGCGTTGAGGTAAATTCTGGATGAAACTGGCATGCAAAAAACCAGGGGTGGTTGCTGACTTCAACCACCTCGACCAGCGAACCGTCCCCGGAGCGTCCTGAAATTTCGAGTCCCGCAGCCTCCAGTTGCTCAAGGTAATCATTATTGAATTCATAGCGGTGGCGATGCCGCTCGGTAATCTCATCGGCATCATACAGTCTGTGCGCGAGGCTGCCGGGCTTTAGTCGGCAAAGCTGCCCACCCAGCCGCATCGTGCCACCCAGATCTGAGTCATCATCACGCCGCTCGGTTTTACCCTCGGCACTTTTCCACTCGGTAATCAGGGCGATCACCGGATACGGGGTCTGCTTCCTGAATTCGGTGCTGTGCGCATCAGACAGATTGGCTTCATGCCGCGCGTATTCAATGACGGCAACCTGCATGCCTAGACAGATACCAAAATAGGGGATCCTGTTTGTTCTGGCGTAATTCACCGCGATGATCTTACCTTCCACACCACGTTCACCAAAACCGCCGGGGACCAGGATAGCGTCCATTTCGGCCAGGCATCCTGTGCCGTCGTGCTCGATGTTTTCCGAATCAATGTAGTGCAACTGTACCTTGGTAAGTGTGTGCAGCCCTGCGTGCAGGAGTGCTTCATTGAGTGACTTGTAGGCCTCGGTATGATCCACGTACTTGCCTACAATCGCCACGTTGACCTCACCGGTCGGATTGGCCTTCGCTCGAACAATCTCTTTCCAGTCGGAAAGATTGGCACGGGGCACATTCAGTCGCAGCTTTTCTACCACGATGTCGTCGAGATGCTGTTCGTTCAGCACAAGCGGCAATTTATGGATATCGTCCACGTCCATGGCAGAAATAACTGCGCGTTCCTCGACGTTGGTAAACATGGCAATCTTGCGGCGTTCCTCATCCGGTATGGCATCCGTTGAGCGACAAAGCAGAATATCCGGCTGTATACCAATGGAACGCAGTTCCTTGACCGAGTGCTGTGTCGGCTTGGTCTTGATTTCCCCTGATGCGGCGATGTAAGGCACTAGTGTCAGGTGTATAAACAGGGCACGGTCGTGCCCCAGTTCGATCCCCATCTGCCGGATGGCCTCAAGGAATGGCAGGGACTCGATGTCACCGACAGTACCGCCAATTTCAACTAGGGCAATATCAACGTCATCTGCCCCTGTTTCAACACAACGCTTGATCTCGTCGGTAATATGCGGGATCACCTGTACGGTTTTACCCAGGTAGTCACCCCTGCGCTCCTTGGCGATGACATTTGAATAAATGCGGCCCGTTGTATAGTTATTGCTTTGCCGCATTTTGCTGCGGATGAAACGCTCATAGTGGCCAAGATCAAGATCGGTTTCAGCACCGTCTTCGGTGACGAATACTTCACCATGCTGGAAGGGACTCATGGTTCCCGGATCCACATTGATGTAGGGATCCAGCTTGATCAGGGTGACATTGAGACCACGTGCTTCCAGTATGGCGGCCAGTGATGCTGCAGCAATACCCTTGCCAAGTGAAGAAACTACGCCGCCCGTAACGAATATGTAGAGGGTCATTGGAAGCCCGATAAGGTGACTACAGACGGGAGAGCAGTTTGCCAGATCGCGAAGGTTTACTCAATGAAAGCTTTGCCAGACAACCTCGTAGCCGGGCTCTTTAGCGGTGGCCGAAGCACCCTGGCTTATGACGATATCCGCGACGGCCAGCAGTTCGTCACCATGGTAAATAAGTGGCATACGTGCACGTTCCCATGGTGGAATATGGTGATTCTGGAATATTGTCTTGAGGTCGCGCCGGTGTGCATCACCACTAGGCTGGCAGCATTCTCCACCGCGCCGGGGCTTTACCGTCAATCCGGCTTTGACCAGGCTCTGCCTGATACCGGAACCATGGCGTGGCTGAAGTATTAATCTGCCATGAATTTCCGGGATATCCAGTGCATGCATACCGTTCCACTCATACCGCCAGTCGCTAGCAGGTACAGGTGGCAAAGGTTGCTGGATATACAGGTCATCCTGAAAACGCCGGATTTCAGCGCCCGGCCAATTGACCAGTATCT